>MTER01000181.1 GCA_002083985.1 Candidatus Altarchaeales archaeon A3 | reverse complement strand
AATTCGTCAGTGTATAATTTATTTGGCTGTTTAAAAGATATTGACAATATCCTGCGGTCAGATTCATTCCTTGATCTCGCGTTCCTATTTCCCCCATTGCCATTAACTTAAGCATTTTTCAGTATGCTGCAAGGGTATTTTTCAAGCATAATTTATCGCCATAAGATGTTTTTCATTAAAATATTTGGGATATCCCTCTAAAATAATGCCAAAGTTTGATAAAATGTTCAATTTTATTTCTACAAGGTAGTCATGCGGCGAGGACTTTTTTCTTAAGTTAATGGATATGCTATTTCCCCAAACATTTTACTTAAAAACATAGAATTTTTTTTTAATTTTTATTAATATATTTATTTATAATCCTAATCAATTATATTAAAAGAAAGTTGGACTGCGTAAGTCCTAATTTATTAACTTTAAATCCGTATTATAATTATTACGAGGATAAAATTTCAACTAAAATTTCATCCAAAGAATGCATATATGACATTTTTGTCACAATATCATCCAAATCGGAATAAAAAGCGACATTTTTGTCATATATGTATAGTTATATGAAATTCCGAACCCCTCATTTAAAGACAAAAGATTTATAAATATCAAAATTTAATTTTCAAAAATAGAAATAAAATAAAAATGGCTACAAACACAAAAAAATACGGAATAGTAGCACTCTTAGGAGTGCTAATAATTGGGGTTTTATTGATAAGTGGATGTATTGGTGGAGGACCTTCAGAAGAAAAGACACCAACTGATTCTGTAAATAATTATGGTATAAATGATGAGGGTATTAAAAAAGTTATGCAAAGAAATGAATCGCATGAATGCATTGACTTTGAAAATGATACTTCCTTAGTTAATTGGTACATTTTTGATGTGGATAACAAGATGATTTTTCAAGAGGGAGGCAGTTATGGTAATGTGGTGCGATTCACTGATGGTTCGGGTCTATCCATTGCGGTAAACGATGTTGACTTTGGTGGAAACTGGCTTGAGTTAGCGGACGATGGATGCTTGTGCTTTGACTATAAAGTAGACTGGAATAGTCAATATGGTTTCAATGGAGGGTCAGTCCCAAAAATAGGGATATACTCCGGAACAACCCTTAATACCGGATCGCCGGCTGCGGATCTCGTCAATCGACTACGAGCAGGTTTTGTTGGCAATCCAAATAATCCAAATATTTCTGATAATGTGTGGGATCATTTCTGCTTACCTATTAGTGTATGCATGAACGGATCATTGCCCTCTAATAGTTATGGCACGTGGTCAGTAGCTAATGCTGGTTCTAACACATTACTTACCGGTGCAGCAGCATGTACTGCATGGAACACTCTTATATCAAATGTACATGGACTATATCTCGTTATTGATTACAATGCGAACCCATCTGAGTTCGTTTACTTTGACAACTTTTGTTGGAAATGCGACAATGAAACAGAATGCGTTCCTGTTGAAATTTGTCCCGAGGGATGTACTTGTTTGTCTCCTGAGGACGCATGCAACGAAAGTTTATGCGATAACAGAACGATTTTGTGCAGAGATCAGAACAATGAACTTGGATTCTGCTATAAAACACCTAATAACACCCTCATAAAATATT
Organism: Candidatus Altarchaeales archaeon A3; assembly: GCA_002083985.1. GTDB lineage: Archaea > Altiarchaeota > Altiarchaeia > Altiarchaeales > Altiarchaeaceae > Altiarchaeum. Next base: position 4,460 of record MTER01000181.1, on the reverse strand, counting down.
GTGGCTGTTTGATAAATCTTCAGCATCAAGATCCAAATCTAAAAATAGTAGGAGCGCCAATTTGGATTACACTCCAAGAGGGTTGTAATACTTCAAACGAAAATAAGACATTTGTTTTAGACAACACTCTTAAAGCATCCAATTCTGCTGATTATACAATGAATGCCATTAACTGCTATAAACCTGTTGCTATTCCACCGGGAAGTGGAGGTCCCGGAACATTATATTGGACAATGTGGCAATATATGACTATTGGATGGCCTTCTGGAACAAGTAATCCGCCTACCCCGAATGACAAAAAGTGGTGTGTAGAAATTTTGGTAGATCCAAATTCTACGATGGATCCCCCCTACGGCGAAGTTAAAAATTGGACGATTCGCCCTGAAAGAGAGTGTCTTAATGGAACATGTTGTGAGTTGTCTGGTGAATGCGGCTGTATTGTAAATTATCAGATTAATATCAATAATCCAAACTTCATGAATATTAAGTTTCAACCAAATTGCAATGAATCTATACAAAATCTTTCTTTATCTACAACCCTCGTAGCTTCTAATGCTTGTAATTATTCATCCGATCCTCAAAATTGTTATGCTCCATCCGGATCGCCGTGGGGTCTAAGTACTTATATTGATTATAATCCTTATGGAACCAATAACATGCCTACCATTACAGATCCAAATAGACATTGGTGTGTTAAAATCTGGAGAGATACTAATAATCCTAATAATGTTATTAAGTGGGAAATGTACCCGCAGGAAGAAATTATATCGGGTGTAAAAAAATGTACTTGTGAGGAGGTCTGCCCTGATGGATGTGCTTGTTTGACCGCCGAAAATGCAACTGCTAATGGTTATACAACACGCTGCAATAATCAATCATGTGGCGCAAACAAATGGTGCTGGAATAAAACAATAGTTGTACATCCTTGTCCAACTGGCTGTTACTGCTATCAAAATCCCCCTTCAGGTTATAGTGATTGCCATCGACAATGTATGGTCGGAGGAGTTCAGGGAAAGTGTTATTCACCTCCTCAACCACAAAATTGCATAGGAAAAAACTGCATATGTTATAATACACCACCTTCTGGATATACGTCTTGCAATCAAAACTGTACTTTAGAAAGTAGTGGCGCCATAGGCACCTGTTGGAAACCCTGCCCGTCCGGCTGTACGTGCATGAAGATAGGAGCTGGAGATCCTTGCGGACCTGCTATTCAACCCTGTAGCATGCCAAACGGAGGTGACGGAAGGTGTTCGAGGAATATATCATCTAACTGTCCGGGGGGTTGTGCTTGTTTGCCGAGGCAGAGTCAATCGAATTATTCTTTTTGTAATAATAAAGTAATACCCTGTAACCTTTCGAATGGTCCAGGTTTATGTTTTAACACATCATGCCCGATAGGATGCAAGTGTTATACGCATGAAGAAGCAATAAAATTACCGAATTATACATCCTGCAACAAATCATGCCTTTTATCAAATGGAATGACGGGCGAGTGCTGGAAACCGAAACCTCCCTGTCATTGCGGAGAATGGAATAATGTAACGGTAAAATGGTGGGGAAGTACATCATCCACTCCAACAGGTAATTGGACCGGCACCTGTGGGGGGTTGGTAACAGTAAAACATAATAGAACAGGGCATGGACTCGGTGTACTCTTTGGCCAGAGCATGAACTGCGTTGATTGCCCGTCATCGCAACCGACTTATTACTGGAACATTACAGGACCTGGTGGGTTTTCATTCTCCGGAGGAGGCCATTACATTACACCTCAAGCCTCTTTTACTCCCCCTTCAGTAGGCACTTACCAGATGATGTTAACCGCGGAATGTAATGGCATAATATGTCAACCCTGCAGACTCAACCCTGCAGACTCCAGATTAACTGTTACAATAGTTCTGACATAACTGCTCAAAACAGGGGTTCCTTTGCAGTAAGCGGGAAAAGCGATACGTAAACAAAATGAAAAAGTTGAGCAACAATGAACAGAAAAGGATTTTAGAATTATTGAATTAATATTTTGGACGAGGTTCGGAACTCTGCGATCGCTCCTATCGTCGCTCCATTGCTCTAACGAGTCATATAACACCGGGCTATACGGCTTCGCTACGCTTTGCCCAAATCGGCTATCGCCGACTTCGCATAGCCCGATTTCGTTATATGAAATCAGGACAATTGAAAGAATTTGAAAGAATAAAACTAATGATATAAAAATGATAAATAAATTTAAAGACGATTTTTTCTGGATGTTGAGAGAATCCAAGGGATATTTCCCGTGGGTTGATAGGAGTTCTTGTACTTTAAGACGCTTACTACACACATGTGATAGGCATTATAAATACATGAAATGTGGGGGTGATGAGTTAGCACCAAGAGATTTAATAAAAGCTCTAACTAGCGAAACAGTCTGTAGAAATGGATTAATTGATCTATTTTTTAAAGCAGTAATGCGGGCAGAAATACGTTTTATAAGTAGGTATGCCCCTCAAAGAAGTCATGAAGAAAGGCTAACTGGAAATTTAGTTTCTGAAATTGACAACTCAATTTATCTTATCAAAGATGAATTTAAAGATTTGTCGGTAAAATACTACTCTGAAATGAAAGAAATTGATTTCTTTTATTTTGATTTATCAAAAGGGGGGAAAATAGAAAAAGATACAGGTGCTGATCTTGGTTTTGTTCTAATTGTTGATCTGCCAGATTATCCATTCACAGTAAAAAGTTTTGTTTTGCAGGCTAAAAAAATTAACAATAAAGTTCAAATTGATAGCAATCAATATAAAACATTGAGTAATTTGAATGAGGAAAACTGCGGATATTTATTCTATGATATGAACTTTACAACATTGTCATCCCCGATGGTTTTAAGAATCAAGGATTATCCTCTTGAAGATAAATGTGAGGAATCCAAAAAAAATAAAACAAAGTCTTTCTATTTGGATTTAAATGATATTTATCGCGGAGAACCCTTATCATTTTTCTTAATTTCGGATTTTTTGAATAAAAAATATGGGAAACAACATAATTCACTTGAAGGTGCCTTAGATTATTTTAATAAACTATGTGGGGATAATCCGAATGAAGATAGTCTTCAGTTTAATGGAAGAGTTGGTATTGTTTGTTTAGGAAAAAAGATCAATTACAATATTAGTCACAATGAATCTTTTAGGATTTCAATCTGAATTGTCCTGACTTCACATAACACAGCATATACGCGGCGGGCTATCGCCCTTGCCCTCCGGGACATTTTGCTATCGCAAAACGTCGTATATGCTGCTCGTTATACGCAATTGGTCGTAATAAAATTCCTATTTTAAATAAATTATAATTTAGTAGATTACAACTGACATGTAATATTTTACAATATGGATTACATTAGAAAACTCGTAAACTTTTATCGCAGAAAAGTTTTACAAATATTTATGGAAGGTTATTCTTTAAAGGATAAATTAGTTTTGTTTTGTTTTCTTCTTACACCGGGATTATATAAATTTTTATATTATTGGTGGAAAGATGATAAAAACCCCAAGTTTAATCTTTTACCTGATCTGATCTGTGACGTGATATTAAAAAATGAAGATGGTATCTTCTTTTGTGGAAAGAAGATAGGAAATGTGTATATTACAAGTTCCGTTCATAAAAGAAAATTAAAAAAATACTTGAACATAAAGCAGGGCGCCTTTATTGATATTGGTGCGCATATTGGGAAATATACAGTTATGGTGGGGAGAATGTTAAAAGATAACGGGAAAGTAGTTGCAATAGAACCAGAAGAGAATAACTGTGAAATGTTGAAGAAAAATGCAATACTTAACAAATTAGAACTGAATAAAAATATTTTTATACAAAATGTTGCATGCTATTATGAAGACAAAGACAAAATCCCTTTAAATCTTGTAGAAGGGGGCTCAACATCGGGGCATTCCATTTATGATGAAACGAGTAAAATTGTCATGAGGCCCGCCAAAAAATTAGATACTATACTTTATGAGTTAAAAATAGAAAGAGTTGATTTAATAAAGATAGATGCTGAAAAAGCTGAGGCGGACATCTTGAAGGGTGCGATAGAAATTATTCAAAGATATCATCCAAAAATAATTTTTGAAGCATTGGATAAGGAATATTTAGAAAAAGTAAAGGAAGTTTTAAGACCTTTTAATTATAAAATTAAAGAAATTGATAAGGTGAATTATTTTGCAGAATAATAAAAGACGAGTATAAACTTTAAAGATATAGTAAGCAACCAACAGCGTATAACGCGAGGATATACGGCTCACTTCGTTCGTCCAAATCGGCTATGCCAACTTCGTATAGCCTGGTTCCGTTATATGAAATTCCGAACCCCTCATTTAAAGACAAAAGATTTATAAATAGGACTTACGCAAGACAAACATGAATTCTTGGATTTTTAAGTTCGTTTACCAGATAATCATGTAAAAGACCTTTTTTGAGTTGGTAAA
>MTER01000180.1 GCA_002083985.1 Candidatus Altarchaeales archaeon A3 | reverse complement strand
ATAATGGAGAGGTTTGGGGGTATGTTATCAAATAACAATGAAAATGACAAATAGAAAAATAAAATTATTATTTATTCACGATAATTTAGAATTGGGAGGTGGTGAAAGAATACTACTGAATATACTCCATAACTTAGATAAAAATAAATTTGATTTTTCATTAGTACTTTCAGAAAAAAAAGGGGTATTTTTAAATGATGTAAAAGATATAGATATTATAGATATGAAAATTAAAAAGATAAAATATGAGAAATTAATCTGGCGTTTTTTTAGATATGTTGAAAGATTCTATAAAGTTTATGATATAATAAATTTAAAAAAACCGGACATTGTAATAACTTTTTCAACCACTCTTGCACCAATAATTGCTTTTACAAAATTATTTGTAATAAGAGAAAAGGTTATTATAGGCCTTCATATATTCAAGCCATTTGAGAATTGTTTTTTAGGAAGTGTCTTAACCAAGTTGTCATATCTGATAGTAGATAAGGTTATACCAGTATCTAATGGTATTGCTGAAGATCTTAATAAAAATTTTAATGTACCGAAAGACAAAATTAAAATGATCCATAATGGAATAAATATAGATGGGATAAATAAACTCAAAAATGAAAAAATATATGATGATTGGTTTAAAAAAGATAGTATAAAGATATTATCCTGTGGAAGATTAGGGGAGGGAAAAGGACACAGTCATCTTATAAAAGCATTTAAGATTGTTAAAGAAAGTGGAATAAATACAAGTTTAATAATCCTTGGTGAAGGATATGAAAGAATAAAGTTGGAAAATTTAGCAAAGAATTTAAACATCAGGTAATATTACCTGGCTTTAAAGAGAATCCATATAAGTATATGAAAAATTCCGATGTTTTTGTTCTTTCCTCCATTAGTGAAGCCCTTCCGACTGTTTTGATTGAAGCGATGACATGTGGTGTTCCTGTGATTTCAACGAGATACCCTTCAGGACCAGATGAAATTATTACTGACAGTGTTAACGGAATATTAGTTCCTATAAAAGATGAAAAAGCAATGGTAAATGCAATCATCGGATAAAGAAAGAGCAAAAAAATTATCTGATGAAGGAATGAAAAGAGCAAAAGATTTTGATATTAAGAAAATGGTTGGAGAATATGAAAAAACATTTGTAGAATGTTATTATAACAGGACTTACGCAAAAGCAATACAAATTTTTGGTTTCTAAGTTTTTTTACAATATGAACTGCGTAAGTCCCATATAATAAGGATAAATTTTAAATTGTTTTAAAGATGAAAATTTGTTATCTTGGATACACATATACTGAAATAGTCCGGCGATGGGTAGAATGGTTTGCGGATAGAGGACACGAAGTCCATGTTATTTATCCTATATTTCCTTCTGAATCTTCCATATCTTATTCAAAGATGTTAGATGTATACAAATTAAAAAATGTTCATATCCATAAAGTAAACTTTTATGATTCTATTTTAAAGATACTTCCAGTCCCATGCAAGTCTGTGTGGTTACCTTTATTACCTCATAGAAAAATTATAAAAGAAATTAATCCTGATGTTGTTCATGGACATAACATAATTGAGTATGGTCTTTCTACAATGTTTTCTGGAGATTACCAGAAGGTTATTTCTCTATGGGGAGGAGATGTAACATTAAAACCAAAAGAATTAATAATCTATAAGTTAGTCGTAAAAACGGTGTTTAAAGGGGTTGATATGATACATTCTTTTGCAGATAATTTAACAAATGAATCAATTTTACTTGGCGTAGACAAGAAGAAGATAGTTACTATTACTCCCGCAGTTGACACCAAAAATTTCAATCTTGATGTGGATGGTTCTAAAATAAGGAAGTTATTATGTTGGGAGAATAATCCTATTGTTATAAGCACTAGAAACATTGGGCAAGGTTATAATATTGAATGTTTAATTAAATCCATACCACTTGTAATTAAAGAGATTCCTGACGCTAAGTTCATAATAAAGATGGGACATGTCATATATAAAGATGATGAAAAAAAACTGAAAAATATAGTTAAAGAGTTAGGAATTTCAAATAGTGTTAAATTTATCGGGTATATAGAGTATGATGGACTTCCAAATTACCTCATGTGCTGATGTTTATGTCTCAACATCTTTATCCGATGGATTAGGAATATCAAATATTGAAGCACTTGCCTGCGGAACACCTGCTGTTTTGGCAGATATTGATTCAACAAGAAATTTAATAAAAAAAGGTGCATGCCCGTTTATATCCTCCAAAGGACTCAAATGCACTCGCAAAAGAAATAATTGCTTCAATTAGAAACAAAGAAAAGGACAATAAGGAAATTCATAAAAAAAATTTTGAAATTATTAAAGAGCACTATGATTTTGATAAAAATATGGAGAAAATTGAACAATTATATAAAGATTTAATTGATAAACACAAAAAATACAAATGAAATTTTTTCAATCGTTGTTTATAATAAACAATCCTACAAAATTAAAATTAAAATCTAAATCTAAAAAAGAACTTAAGATATACTATGAAATATAATTTATTTGTAAGCGGAGTTCAGAAAGAATTGGAAATTGAAAGAAGGGTGGTCAAAGATTTAGTTATTGAAAATCCTTTGCTGAAAGATTATTTCAATATATTCCTTTTTGAAGATTTGTCTGCAAAAGGCAAGTCATCTAAAAAGCGTATATTGATGAAGTCCGTAAAAGTAATATTTATATATGTATTTTAGGGAATAAATACGGAAACATCGAAGGGGACATGATTTCGGCTACCGAAAGCGAATTCCGTGAAGCTCAAAAAGGAAATAAAGAAATTCTGATTTTTATAAAGGGTGAGAATGATAAAATAAGAGACGCGCATGTAAGGAAGTTAATTGCAGAAATCAGTGATCCTGAAAGAGGATATACTTACAAAAGGTTTAACGATTTATCGTCTTTTAAAAATTACATACATGAGAGTTTGCTGGATTTTTTAAGAGATAAAGGCATTGTCGGAAGAACCGTCTTTGATAAAACAATAGAAACAAGTGCAACATTAAAGGATATAGATAGTGCTAAAATCAAATGGTTTTTGAAAATAGCCAAAGAAAAAAGAGGTTATTCTCTCGATGTTACGACCTCTGTTAAAAACACACTGATACATTTGAATATTTTAAGAGAATCAGGTTTATGTAACGCAGCCATATTATTGTTTGGTAAAAACCCAAAAAAATTTTTTACACAATCCGAAATAAAATGTATAAAATTTTCAGGAACTGCTGTGGAAAAGCCATTTGATTCATATCATATCTATGATGGAGACCTTTTTGAGCAGATGGATAAAGCATACTCATTTGTTCTTGACAACATAAAGATACCTGTTATCCAGCAAACAGGAACCGTGCAGGTTTCGCGACCACCCGAGATTCCTTCGTTTGTCATCCAGGAGGCAATAGTTAATGCAGTATGCCATAGAGATTATAATTCAACCGGTGCTGTTCAGGTAATGGTTTTTCTTGACAGGGTTGAAATATGGAATCCAGGAAAATTACCTTCGCAGATAACAATTAAATCATTAAGAGAACATCATACTTCTTATCCTAATAATCCGTTACTGGCAGATGTCCTTTATCTTGCTGATTACATCCAGAAAGCAGGTTCGGGAACTCTGGAAATGATAACACAATGCAGGAATAAGGGTTTGCCAGATCCGGAATTTATTGAAGAAAGAGGAGAGTTTCGGACTATTATTGCCCGCGATATTTTTACCAGGAGTATGATAGAAAAGCTTGAATTAAATGATAGGGAAAAAAAAGCAGTTAAATATGTGAAAGAGATGGGCGTAATTACTAATAAAAAATATCGGGAAATTACTGGCGCTTCAAAACCCACATCTTCCAGGGATCTTCGAGAACTGACTGATAAGCACATCTTAGAAAAGTTTGGTGTTACAGGCAAAGGAACAATATATAAACTAAATGTTGCTCTAAGGGCTCAAAGGGCTCATAAAGGGCTCATAAAGGGCTCAAACAATGAAAATGAAGTGGAAAATAAAAAGGTCCTGGTTACCGGAGCAGGTGGCTTTATAGGAAGTCATTTAACTGAAAGGTTGGTTGAACTCGGAGCAGATGTTTCCGCACTTATAAGATACAATTCAAGAAATGACTGGGGAATGGTTGAATTATTTCCTGAAGAAACAAAGGAAAAAATAAATGTCATTACGGGTGATATTAAGGATTCTGATGCAATGAGGTGGGCTGCAAAAGATGTTGATATTATTTTTCATCTTGCGGCACTTATTCCGATTCCATATTCCTACATCCATCCCCGCGAGTCAATAGAAACAAATACTATCGGAACATTGAATGTCCTTATGGCGGCAAAAGAAAATAATGTTGAAAGAATGATTCACACATCAACTTCCGAGACATACGGAACTGCACAATATGTCCCGATTGATGAAAAGCATCCTCTTCAGGGGCAGTCGCCGTATTCCGCAAGTAAAATCGGGGCAGACAAAATCGCAGAGTCATTTTATTTGTCTTATGGATTGTCTGTTGCGACTATTCGCCCGTTTAACACTTATGGTCCAAGACAATCAGCAAGAGCAATTATTCCTACAATCATAACTCAGGTATTAACAAAAAATGAAATTTTCATTGGTTCAAAACACCCGACAAGGGACTTGACTTATGTTTCAGACACTGTTGATGGCTTTATAAAAATTGCCGAAGCAGATAAAGGTGTTTTAGGCGAAGTAATAAATATCGGCTCAAATTTTGAAATTTCAATAGGTGATTTGGCAAATAAAATTATTTCTTTGATTGATAGAGAAATAAAAATTAAATTTGACGAATCCCGCGTAAGACCTGATAAAAGCGAGGTTGAACGACTTTGGGTTGATAATAGAAAGGCAAAAAAACTTATTGGATGGGAGCCAAAGATTTCGCTTGATGAGGGACTTAAAAAAACAATTGAATGGATATCAAAGAATATTGATAAATATAAACCGAATATTTATAATGTATAAAGATGAAAGCAGTAATTTTAGCAGGTGGGAAAGGAACGAGGTTAAGACCATTTACTTATGCAATACCCAAACCATTAATGCCCGTAGGAGAATTGCCAATAATTGAAATTATTTTAA
>MTER01000179.1:2959-7160 GCA_002083985.1 Candidatus Altarchaeales archaeon A3 | reverse complement strand
TATCTCTGCAAACAGAAAAATGTTAGAACTGCAACAAAATATCTGCCGTGGATAACCGTAAAATCGTGAAAAAGAAAAAATTTTATTCGGGTTTATTAAATTTCTTCATATTTTATTGTCAACGAGATAGTTTATTGTAATTTCTGACATATCCGCAGAATATTCTCCTGTCCTTCTTATACTTTCAACAATAGCACTTATATAAGTTGCCGATTTGTAGTTCTTCCTTAATATATTCTTTTTTATTGTCTCACAACCTGAAATCAGTTTTTCTATAGAGTCAATATTTTTATTTGCTAAATTTATGTCTTTTTTAGTCCATGCATCAAAAGAATTGCTGAAAATTTTTAAAGCAATTTCGCTCTGCGATGATAGCATTCCTGCCATATCCGCACTAATACCTTCATCCATAACAAAAAGAGATGCTCTTGCTATCTTAACTGCATGGTCAGCAATTCTTTCAATCAGACGGCTTATTAAAAAATAATATGCTCCTTCGTTTTGTGTTAATCCCATTTTTTCCGAAAACTCCATATTTTTCAGTAAAATATTAAATTGCCTTGAAACAAACCACTGTAACCTATCCACATCAGTGTCTATTTCAATTGTTTTTTTTGCCGTTTCCTTATCTCCGTTCCTGATTGCTGACATCGCACTTTCATGCATTGCTTTTGCAAGAGCATACATTCTCTTTATGGTCTTATCAAATGGCATCTCACATGGATCAAGCAAGTCCTTAATTGTTATTGTTGCATCATCTTCATCTATTATTTCCGGACCTATAGCATTTTGGGTAAATTTTATTGCACAGTTTCTAACCATAGGAGATATTTCTTTTTTTGATTTTAATATTATGTTCGAGTATCCGTTTATATATGCACTTATAAGAATTCGGAATAATAATGTTTCATTATTTCCCACGCCATCAACATCAATCTCTCTGGCTTCTATTATCTTTTTTCCTGCCTTTGGCATAATCATCAGAGTTCCGTTTCTGTGAGGTATTATTATAACCGAATCGTTCTTCTTTATTCCCTGTGATTCAACCCAGTCCTTTGGCAAAGACACGATATATGACGACTTCCCGGTAAATTGAACCTTCCTGGATTCCATTTTAGTTAATCTATTATATAGGTAATTAAATTTATATAGGTAATTAAATTTATATAGGTAATTAAATTTCAATATCAATAAATTTGATATATTTTTCCTGCGAACCGAAAGAATTAGTTAAATTTGCTGATTATAACGGATTGCTGTGCTAACAATAAAATATGCATAAAATTATGATTATTAGAGTTGTTGCAAATTAAAAATTTCAATGGAGAAATTAATAAAATTTAGGTGCTGACCCGCTAAAATTAGGGTAATTTTAAAATCCCGAATATTTTAAAATATCCGAACGAAGTGAGGTTATTATATATTTGTTTTTTTACTAATATTCTTAATATTTTTATAATTTTTGAAAACGATGAAAAACTAAAATAAAAAAATGCCGTTGGAAGCGAACAGATCACTCTTAAATTAATTGACCTAATTTAAAGGAGTGAGCACCAAATTTACTACATAAGCATTTCAAAAATTGTACTTAAAAAAGTATTGTTTGAAACAGACACAAAATAAATTTACCCTTTACAGTTAATATTAGAATGAAAGACAACTTTGAAATTTTGTTCTATCTTTCGGCAGCCCTGTCCATTATAGGAGTATTAATACTTGCCTATGTCTCTCCTTTAATAAATCCTCCTTTACAGCAGATAGAAGAAATTTCTCATGCGGATATTGAAAAGAACGTCTATGTTGAAGGAACAATTGAAGAAATCAAGAAGCAAAAGGATAAATCAACGGCACTAAAATTTTACAATACAACAACAGAAATTTACCTTCCGAAAAGCATACAGATAAATTTTAAAAAGGAAGAGAAGATAAGGGCACTTGGAACTGTAAAAATTTATCAGGGCGAACTGGAAATTACGATAAGCGATGCAAAGAATATTGAAATTATTGAAGAAGAACCTTAAATTTTAAATTTAATTAATATTTATATTGCTTTGTAAGTCATAAAATAAAACGAGAATGGAAACAGTAACACTTGATAAGGTCTATATTCTTTTACAGAAAATGGAGTACAGATTAAAAACAATAGAAATAGAAATGCAAGAGTTAATAGAATGTCCGGAACTTAGAATGGAATTTATTGGGAAAATGAAAAAAAGATCCAACGAACCGACCGTTAAAATCGGGACATTGGAAAATTTTAGGAAAAAATATAAATTGGACTGAAATACAAAAGTTTCCCATTTGGAATTATAACCATTATAGACATCTTTTTCACCATAGATCTCCAAAGATTACAATTTGGGAAATGCATCAAATTTTTCAAAATGCCCCCCAAAATTCAATAACATAAGATTTTTTTGTGAATTTATTACATGGTCTTGTGGGAGATTTAAGGAGATAAATTGATGTAATTTTCAAAACGCAGTTTTCAAAACGTAGAGTTTTGTAAATTTCCGAGCGTAAGCGAGGTGATTTAACAAATATTCCCTTTCAATATATTGATTTTTATGAAATGGGAAACTTTTGTGAAATATATAACTTTGATACACGATCCGAAGTAGATAAAATATTCACAAAATTAAGTAAAAAGAATCCCAAACAATTAAAAATAATTTACAAGAAAATATTCGAGATCATATAAGATCCGCATCCACATAAAAATTTGAGGAGCCCTCTACAGCATCTGAAAAGAGTACACATATATAAAAGTTTTGAACCAACATTTTCAATTGACGAATCCATGAAATTGGTCATAATTGAAGATTGCGACCATCACGATAAAATTTATAAATAGTTCGCAGTTCTGCACAACAAAGATAGAAGTTGAAATATCTCAATTAATCTTAAAGATACATTTTTTCATTTCTGTTAAATTCTCGTTTTCACAATTGCATGAATAAATATAATTGATGCTGTTATTGAGCAAAAATTCAGTGTTGTTACATTTATCTGCCAAAAATTTATCCCCTAATTCACAATAAGACAGCATTTTGCCTGGGCCGGTTGGAAAATACGAATATACATTTCTTTCTGCAAAAATTGCCAAGCCCTTGCTTTTCCAACTGTCCGATAGAATTGTTGAATTCTTCGGAATGTTTTCTTTCATCCATACAAAATTTTCATAGTCATCATCATTCATGATTTGATAATACTGGTAAGGGCTATGTTTTGGTAATTGATAAGGGCTATGATGCAGCAACTGTTCATACATTGAAAGAGAAATTAAAAGAACAACGACAACAATTCCAACGTTAAAAAATTTCCCTCTAAATTTCAAAATTTCATAAACGCCGATTGCTGCACTTATTGAAAGAAGTATTGAAATGTAAATATAGATTCTTCCGAATGGAAACAAAAAAATTTTTTGGAAATAGATATAGGCAAGAAGGTCAATTAAAAGCAGCAACAATGAAAGCGGAATCAGTAAATTTTTCCTGTAAATTAAAAAAAACATTCCAATTCCGGCAAGCATTAACGGAAAAATTCCAAAGTAATTTGGAAAGTAGATTATATCGTCAAGATAACTCTGTTTTGCAAATGTTCCCGCTTCAATACCTTTACTTAAAAGAGAAGGGAGGAACAATTGGATAACTATAACAAAAGATATTGCTGATATTAATAAAATTTTAAAAATTTTTTTCCTGTTTTTTCTGCTTTCTGCTTTTAAATTTAAATGTATTGTTTTAAAATAGGTATAAGTCAGTAAAACAATGTATGCAAAAATTATTGTCAAAACAGCAAATCCGCTCGGAGGGTGAACAAGGAGCGAGAAAGTGATTAAAGGAATGAACGGAATTAAATTTTTAACTGATGAGTCCCTTTCAAATCTGTCTATTAGAAAAAGAACACCCGGAATTGCGATAAATACAATATTTACCGGAACAATAAATTTCTCTCCTAAAAAACCCACAGTTGTCGGAATTAATGCAATAAATACGATTGCCACAAGTGCAGAAATTTTTGAGAATCGTCTCAAATAAACATATGTGATGATGGTAGAGAAAATGGAAAATATTGCAGGAATAAATATTGCATTGCTCATGTCCATCCCTGTCCAGATAAAAATTTCCGAAAGAAAAATATGGTAGCCGATTTCCATATCATTTAGTTGAGATCTTCCTGTTGGGCCTGTTAAATTATT
>MTER01000179.1:0-2932 GCA_002083985.1 Candidatus Altarchaeales archaeon A3 | reverse complement strand
ATTGTCAAATGCAGATATTCATCAACATGCAAGGGATAAGGATAATAAAAATGCGGGGAAAAATTTAAAATTAACGCAAATAGTATAATTGCAATAATGCTGCCGATAACAAGCAAATTTTTTTCTTCCTTCATTTTAAATTTTGTGATTTTGTAATTCAATAATAATTAATATTGCTATACAATTATTGTAAAAAGTACCAAACATTTAAAAATGAAAGGAAAGGACTACTATGAAATTTTAGGAGTAAGTAAAAATACAACAAAGGACGACCTTAAACAGGCGTACAGGAAGTTGGCAATGCAGCATCATCCTGATAAAGCACCTGCTGATAAAAAGAAGGAGAGCGAGGAAAAATTTAAAGAAATAAGTGAAGCGTATGCTGTATTAAGCAATGACGAGAAAAAGGCACAATATGACAGGGTTGGAAGTGCAGGTATGGGGAATGTTAATCAGGAGGATATATTCAGGAATGCTGACTTCAGTGATTTTCAGGATGTATTTTCAGGTTATAGCGGAGGTTTCGGGAGCGCTGATGAAATTTTTAAACGCGTTATTTTTGGCGGAGGAATAGGTAGACAAAGATACGGAGATGGAACGCAGGGAGATGCAGGAGAGGATCTGGAATATAATTTATCAATAAATTTAAAGGAATCTGCCTTTGGAACCGAAAAAGAAATAAGATTTTTTCATAATTCCAAATGCAAAGTATGTAATGGAACAGGGAGCAAAGACGGAAGCAGAACGGTCTGTGATAAATGTCACGGAAGAGGAGCGGTACAGATACACAAAAGGGCTGGTTTTATAACCTTTACAAGCGCCCAGACCTGCCCTAAATGTCACGGGACTGGTGTCGTAATTCAAAGTCCCTGTTATACCTGCCATGGAACAGGAAAGGCAAAAGAAGAAGCAAAGGTTACCGTAAGAGTTCCGGGCGGAGTAAATAGCGGAGACAATTTAAAAATGACTGGCCACGGTAATTACGGGAGGGATGGACAAGGTGATTTATACATAAAGATTAGTGTTATGGAGGATGATTTCTTCAAAAGGAAAGGTGATGATATTTGCTGTAATGTAAAGATTCCTTTTATTCTGGCAATATTGGGCGGAAAGATAGATGTTCAGACACTTCGGGGAACTACCTCATTAAATATTTCAGAAGGAACGCAGCCGGGAACAACATTACGAATGAAGGACCTGGGGATTCACAACGAAATGAGAAAGCATACCGGAGATCAGTTTGTTGTTACTGAAATTGAAATTCCAAAAGATCTGAATGAAAGGCAGAAAAATTTACTGATTGAATTTGATGAAGAAATGAAAAAATCAAAAAGCAGATTTAAATTTTGGTAAAATTTTAAATGGCGAGTATGTATGAGCAGGACATAAAAGATTTTAGGGAAGAATTGTCTTTGTTGAGAAATAAGGGGTTGATGAAAGGTCTTGAAAGAGAGGAGGAAGATATTAAAGCGGGAAGGGTTACCGTCTGCAAAAACATTGATGAAATGCAAAATTTTTGGACTCGTTGAAAAAATAAGAAAAAATAAGAAGCAGATTATAAAAATTTATGGCTCTTATCTATCATATTGTTTATAAAATTTTAGATGAAATTTGTAGGTATTGACCTCGCAGGAATCACAAAGCACTCCACTGGTTTTTGCATTTTAACCATATCCGATTTCAAGGGCGATAAATTTGCCGAAACCAAAATTTTAAACACAGACAAAGAAATCATTGAAGAAATAAAAAAGGCAAAGCCGGAAATAATAGCAATAGATGCACCGTTGAGCAAAGGAAACCGAAAATGCGATTATGATTTAAAAATTTATGGGGCATTGCCTTTGACTTTAAAGAGTATGGAAATTCTGGCAGAAAGAGGAATAAAAATAAGTGGTGAGTTAAGAAAGGAAAATTTCAATGTCGTTGAGGTGTTCGCAACAGCAACCGCAAAAATTTTGGGCTTTCATAACAAATCGAGAGAAGTTGAACAAAAAGAACTGATAAAAGTAATTAAAGGAATTGACAAACGACTATTGAAAAAGGACGAGATAGATGCGATCTTTTGTGCGATAACTGCTTATTTGTATTATTTCAGTAAAACAACAGAAGTCGGAGACGAAACAGGAAAAGTTATAGTCCCTAAAATTTAAAATTTAAGTTCTATAAATTTTTTGGAGTTAATATATTTAAATATTAATTAAGTAAAGTATAAACTATTCAATTGTCTCTACCTATAAAGGGTTGTTCAAAGTTAAATCGGTCCTTAGCATAGAAGTAACACTCACTAAGAAGCGATGGGATCTTATCACAGTCATAAAACATCCTTCTATGAAATCAGAGGAAAAAGAAGTAGAAGATGCTTTGATAAATGCCTTTGAAGTCAGAAAAAGCAAATCAGATCCCAGTGTGTTTTTATATTAGACATGTTGCAAAATAACTTTTTTACCTTTAAATTTTATTAGCTTTCACTCTTAAAATTTTTAATTTGCAACAACTCTATTACAAAAAGCAAGACGAAGATTATATTTGTGTCGTTGTTAAACATTTGAACGGAGATGGCTTTGTTATAACCTCATATAAAACTAATATAATAAAAGAAGGTGAATTAATATGGATAAAATGAAAATTGTCTTTGATAAATTGGGAAATACATTAGATATATGGTTTGGAAATCCTGAAGATGAAGTAATATCAGAGGAAGTGGGAGATGGTGTTATCCTGAAAAAAGATGTAAATGGGAAAACAATAGGTATAGAAAAACTGAATTTTATTTCGGCAGGAGCAGAAGAAATAATAGAAATACCTATAAAAGCAGTTGTTAGGCAGATAACATCAGAAGATAATAGACATGTTGCAAAATAACTTTTTCACCTTTAAATTTTATTAATTTTCACGAACTTGCTCAATATTAAGGGGCAAATCACTCGTAACC
>MTER01000178.1 GCA_002083985.1 Candidatus Altarchaeales archaeon A3 | reverse complement strand
AGAAATAACGGAATAATGCCTTTCTTATTTTCCTCTTTCTTTTCTTTTTGTTTTTTATTTGCCTCTTCATCCAAAAATTTTGCGATGTCCAATGTTGTATGGTAGCAGTAAGCATTCCATAAATTTCTGCTGGAAAAATTTCTCATCTCACCGAGCAAATCACCCGCTCCATTGATTTCTTCGGGAAATGAAAATTTAAACCTGTAATTCCATAAATTTCCCAAAGCACAAACAAGAATAAGATAAATTTTTGGAATACTATTTATATCGTCGTTTTGAATTTTTTGAAGTTTTAATTCAAGGTAAGAAATATTTCTGTTCTTTTCATTTAGATTTTTTGCTTTTTCATATCTGAAATTTTCAGTAACCAAATCAGTGAAGAAATTTACAGCTAAATTTATTTCTTTGATATCAACTTCATCAGAATTATGATATTTTTGTAGTGCTTTTCTTGCTGATAATATTAACTCTCCGACTGTTTCAATTCTTCCAGGGCAAAAAACATAATGGCAGATTTCATGTTCAAAAAAATTTTCAATGAAAATTTGTCTGCTTTCGTAGTCGGCTGGCAAGTCAGCAATGTTGAATCCGATTTTGTAATTCTCTATGAAAACCCTGTTGACATCACCATAAGTTATTATTGGTTGTGGAATCTGCGGATAATGCCATTTTTTTCTTAAATTTTTCCATACACTCTCAATTTCATTTTTCAATTCCTGATTTTCCATATTATTAATTATCTTTCTATCGTAATTTTATAAACTAAATTTCATAAATTTTTTTATCTGCTATCAGATTTATATAAAAATGGTTGAGTATACAAGAAGGCAACGGCTAACAGAGGATTTAAAAAATGGCTGGATAAGCATCAGGGCATTGTCCATGAGTTATAAATTTCCTGAAAAAGTTATTGCTGATGACATAGAACACATAAAGAAAAGCATCTCTCGCAGAGGAAAATTAATGCTCAAACCGGCAGAGTGTATAAATTGTGGATTTGTATTCAAAGAAAGGGAAAAGATAAAGGGTCCGTCAAAATGTCCAGAATGCAAATCAGAGCGCATAAAGGACGGCATGTTTATGCTCGTTGAAAATAAGTAAAAAAAATTTAGAACAAATGACAACTATATTTTTACATCCTCCTGGTATTTATGACTTCCGCAAGCGTCCGGTATTTATAGGTGCGATGAGTGAAGCAGTCCCATCAACACCTGTATTTGAAATGTACCCTATGGGATTTGTATCAATGGCGCATTATCTTGAGCGGCATGGACACAGGGCGCGAATTGTAAATTTAGCACTAAAGATGCTAAACAGCGAAAAATTTGATGCGGAGAAATTTATAAAAAAGCTGGATGCAGAGGCATTTTGCATAGACCTTCACTGGATAGCCCATCTTCACGGTGCAATTGAAATCGCAAAAATATGCAAGCAATATCATCCGAATACACCTGTTATATTTGGCGGCTTTACTTCCACATATTATTCTGATGAAATTTTAACTAAATTTCCATTCGTTGATTATGTACTTAAAGGCGATTCCTGCGAATATCCCTTATTAAAACTGATTGAAAATTTAAATAAAAAAGACAAAGAAGACATTCCGAATTTATCCTGGCGAAAAAACAATATGAACAAATCAAATCCTATAACCAATGTGCCTGAAACCATTAATTTCATAATTGACCCGAAATTTATGCTAAAATTAATTATCAGGGATATGGACATTGACGCTAATTTGCCTTACAGATCATGGCTTGATGAACCGACAATGCCAATACTTACCTCAAAGGGATGTCTGTATAATTGTGTCAATTGTGGCGGCTCAAATGAATGCTACAAACGAATATACAACCGGAAAAAGCCGGCATTTATGGAGCCTGATAAGGTGATTGAACAGCTGCGTCTGAATGAAGAATATATTAAGAATCCGGTATTCTTTCTAAATGACATACGGATGGGTGGCAAAAAGTATTATAAAGAAATTTTTGAAAAAATAAAAAAGGAAAAGATTGATTTGCCGGTTGTGTTTGAGTTATTTTCTCCGTTAACAGAGGAATTTGCGAGGGATTTGAAATCAACTTATGCGCATTACAACCTTGAAATGTCTCCCGAAGATGCCTCTGATGAAGTGCGATTTTGCACGGGAAAGAATTATACAAATGCAGATGTTGAAAAGAGCATAGAAATTGCCCTGAACAATGATTGCGATAAATTTGACCTTTTTTTTATGCTCGGACTTGGAAGACAAAGCAGAGAAAGCATTTATAAAACACTTGATTATATTGATTCAATTATCGGGAAATTTAAAAATTTCGGAGAACATAAGGTTTATCCTTTTATATCACCGTATGCCCCGACTCTTGACCCGGGATCTATCGCATTTGAAAATCCAGCCAAATACGGTTATGTTGTTTTGCACAGGACACTTGAAGAACATTACAATGCCTTTGATAAACTCTCATGGAAGGACTTTTTTAACTACAGAACAGAAAATCTTTCTCCTGATGATATTATTGATCTTACCTACGACACAGCAATTAAATTGGCACATATCAAAAGAAAGCACGATATGGTTAATGACGAGTATGTTAAGAATATGGAAAAGCAGGTTGAAATTTCTACAACTGTGATGAGAAAGGTTGCTCAAATTTCAAAGATGGACAAGGACAATGAGCAGGAAATTAATTTGATAAGGGAGGAAATTAATGAGTCCATGAAACCGTTAATTTATAAAAATAAAGAACTAAACTGGCCAAGAAACAGGAAATCACTGAATGTATATGTGTTGAATATTTTAGGTAAGATTTTGAGGAGGTTATGATGCGTATATGGTTGAGTGCCAAATGAATTGGGAACATTTCTACTCAACAGGTTGTAAGAGAATAGGCATTGTTAAAAAAGTATAGTTAAATTATTATTCTATTTAGGCCATGTTTCGTATTATATAGGACTTACGCAAAACAGATACTAATTCTTATCTTTTTAAGTCCTTTTACAATGTGAATTGCGTAAGGTTATAGTGAAAATGGCAACAATTTACACCTAATTTGTTATATGTAAAATGCTTAAATAGTGTAAAAACTTAATATTTTCACCATAAATAGTTTAACATTGTGCAAAAATCATAGAAACTATACTAAATTAACAATGCCGAAATTTGAAGGGAAATTTTTAGAATTAATAAAAGAAATTGAAAAATTTGGAGTTAGAATATAAATTTTGTTTATTTAAATTTTATTTAAATTTTTATTTTTATATCTATTTTTATCATGGTGAATGTCGTAATTATCGGCGGATACGGAGGAATGGGGCAAATATTTGTCCGAATTTTTAAGGCCTACGGATGGAATGTTATAATCACAGGTCCAAGTAGGGAAAAAGGCGAAAAAACAGCAAGTGATTTCGGGGTTAAATTTAGCGACGATAACAGAATAGCAATGTCAGCAGATATAACCATAATTACCGTTCCAATTGAAAAGACAATTGCAACAATAAAAGAAGTTGCACCGCTTGTAAAAGACGGTTCTTTGATTACTGATTTTACCTCCGTAAAAACAGATGTTTGTGATGCCTTACTTCAATATACAAACAAAAATGCTGAAATTATAAGCATTCATCCTATGTTTGGTCCCACAATTTCAGGCATACACGGACAAATTTTTATTCTGTGCCCTTTAAGAACAGAAAAATGGATGCCTGTTATAGAAAAATTTTTAAATGATTACAAGGCAAAATTTGTTACCGCAACCCCCGAAGAGCATGATAAGGCAATGTCTGTTATTCAGGGCTTAACTCATTTTACCTACATCTCAATAGGATACACCTTAAAAAATATGGACTTTAATGTTAAGGAATCAAGAAAATTTGCCTCGCCGATTTACAGTTTAATGCTTGACATAATTGGAAGAATTTTATCGCAGGATCCGTATTTATACGCTCACATTCAGATGGAAAATTCGCTGACGCAGGATGTAAGGGAAAAATTTATTGAAAGTGCAATTGTGCTTAATAATGCCATTAACAGCAAAGATGAGAAAAATTTTGTCAATATAATGAGTTCATCTGCAAAGCACTTTTCCGATTTAGGCAATGCCGTCGGAAGGTCAAATAAAGCAATCGCTTCGTTGCACGAGGAGTTGGAATTTTTGAAGAACAACACAGGAAAGGAAATTTTTGTCAGACACACAATCTCACAACAAATCCATTTTGGAAAAATACATACAATTGATGCAGAAAATTTAGAACTGGAAAATATTTTTAAAAAGATTTTGAAAATAAAAATATCAAATATAGAAATTTTAAAGGACGATGAAGAAATTTTAAATGTCCAAAAGAATGTTTTCGGAATAACAAAAAAGGACTTTGCCGTTTTGCTTGATGAGGGAATTGATGAAACATTAATTACTGAAATTTTAAATTGCAGAAAATACGAGCTGGAAATTGACAATGTCTTTATTAAGGATATTTATAGAAGTGAGAAATTTAAGGGCAACAAGAGTGTTTGCTATGAAATTTTGTTCGTGAATAGAAATGTGGGGGCAAAGGAAGCAGAAATAAGGAAATTTTTGAACCGAATTGGAAAATTAAGGTAAATCGCCCCCCAAGTACTTTTTTATTGTCTATTCCTTTCTATTCTTTCAAAAACAGGAATAACTTTTTTGTGGAGGCAGATATTGTTTCAGTTTTTGGGCTGCTCCAAATTTTTTGTTAGTACCATCGTTTGAAATAGGTATTGACCATTCCTTTTATTACCCCGGAATAATCCCATATCTCGAAGGTCTGATGTGTGAGGAATTCATTGAACATGTCAATTATGAAACAATGTGTGTCAGCGGTTTTTTCAGACAAGCCATTTTCTTCTATGAGATAATCATAAAACTCGTCCAATATTTTTTCGCATTTTTGTATTTGCTCAATAAAGGGTGGAGATTATTCGTGATTTTTTGACGGTTATGGGTGATTTACCACATAATATTGAGCAAGTTCGCATTTTTTAACAAATGGTTTTCTTTCCTCCTCTGCTTTTTTCAATATCTCAAAATATTCATTTAATTTATCCTAG
>MTER01000177.1 GCA_002083985.1 Candidatus Altarchaeales archaeon A3 | reverse complement strand
CTGATTTTTAAATTATTTCCCGATGAGTTTATATTTTTGACAAAATCAAAATTTTTTAATCCGTCAGTCAGTTGAGCGTTCATAGCATCAACCTCAATTTCAAGTTCTATTTCGGATACCGAAGAATTTAAAATTTGTTCAATGTTTTCATTTTGTATTGCTTCTCCTTTATTCATTACGACCACATAATCGCTTATGTTCTCAATCTCTGTAAGTATGTGCGAAGAAATTATAATTGTTTTTCCCTCTTTCTTTTGCCCTATTATTATATCTCTGATTTCCTTTATTCCGACCGGATCCAGGCCGGACATCGGCTCATCCAGAATTAAAATTTCCGGATTATGCAGCAAGACCCTTGCTATGCTTGCCCTTTGTTTCATTCCTTTTGAAAATTCGCTTAATTTTTTGTTCTTACTGCCGCTTAAATTTACATGAGTAAGCACAAAATTTATCCGCTCTTCTTTATTTTTGATTTTATAGATGTCCGCAAAGAAAGACAGAAAATCATGAACATTCATATTTCCATAAAGGTATGGCTGCTCGGGAACAACGCCGATTTTACTTTTTATTTCCATAGCGTCATTACTATCTGACTCGTATAAATTTTTTCCAAATATGGAAATTTTGCCTTTGTCTGGCTTAAGTATTCCGGAAATCATTGAAAGTGTTGTTGTTTTTCCAGCTCCGTTATGTCCGATAAATCCGAATGTTTTGCCTTTTTCTATTTCTATGTTTAAATTTTTTACCGCTTCAAATTTTCCGAAATTTTTGCTTAGGTTTTGCAAAGAGATTATTGACATCGTTAAACATAGTTATTAGTTTTATTAAATTTATCTTAATTCCCTAATTTTCCATCTAAAATTTCCATTACTTTTTTATTATCTGCCTTTCCCCTTGTGCTTCTCATAATCTGCCCGACCAGGAAATTCACAGATGATTTATTTCCTGCTTTATAATCATCAACCGCCTTTTGATTTTTTGCGAGCACATCATTAATAATATTTTTTAACACATCATCATTACTTTCAGCCATTAAATTTTCCTTTTCAACAATGTCGCCTGGTAAGTCCCCGCTGTCAATAACCCTTTCCAAAATTTTCTTCCCTGTATTTTCAGTAATGCTATTATTTGCCAGTAGCACAAACAAATCCGACAAAATTTTCCCGTTTAATTTGTTCTTTTCATCAGTCCATTCAATATCTCGGTAATTTAACTGCCTAAGCACTTCCCTGCATATCCATGACGATGAAATTTCAGCCGTTGTCTTATCCTTATCCGAACTTATTTCTTCAAAAATATCTGCAAGTTCCTTGTTTCGGACAAGAATATCTGCATAGTCATCCTTTATACAATATCTGGAAATTAACCGTTCCTTTCTGCTGCGGGGAGTTTCCGGAAGAGTTATTGTTTCAGAAATTTCCTTTAAATAAACCGGCGGAATATCAGGATCCGGAATGTATCTGTAATCAGCGGCGGTCTCTTTTGTCCTCAACGGGACAGTTATCATCTGATTTTCATCATAACCGCGCGTTTCCATCTTTGCTTCACCGCCAACGCTTTTTAAATTTTTCTGCCTCAAAATTTCATATTTTAGGGCTTTGACCATACCTTTTATAGAATTTACATTTTTTATTTCTACTCTTGCGCCGCCTTCTATTGAAACATTGACATCTGCCCGCATCACACCTCCCGTCTCAACGATTTTATTAGTGTACTTTGCTAAATTTACCAGGTCCTTGAAAAAATTTCTTGCTTCTTCTGGAGAATGCATATCCGGAGCAGTAACAATTTCTGCAAGAACGGTTCCGGATCTGTTGTAATCAACTCTCTTGTAATTTAAATCATATTTTCCCGGGTCTTCTTCAATATGAACCTCCCAAATCCCTATATTATTTAAATTTCCGTCAACACCTATTGGTTCCGATGTTCTCTGGTAACCGCTTGGAAGATCAGGATAATTGTAGTGTTTTCTCTTTACAAATATTTTTTCGTTGAGCTTGCAGTTTAGAAGTTTTGCAAGCATAATGGCTGAAGAAAGTCCTTCTGAATTTATAGGATACGGCTTAATCCCAGGCATTCCCGTGCAAACCGGACACACATTAACATTTGGTTCAGAAATTTCATGATAATTTGTTTTGCAGTCACAAAATAATTTTTGCTTTGTTTTTATCGGAATATGAATTTCAAGTCCGATTTTGATATTATCTGCTTTTTCGCATGTTTCGTTTTCCTGTGATTGCAGTGTCCGGTTCATTTATATTTCTTTGTGAAAATTACTGCTTCACATTGCCTTTCAGTGCGGATGCGCATCTGCCTGCTTTTGCAATCAAATCATTTACGGTCTCTTTTGTCGGAATTCCTCTCTCTATCGATAAATTTCTTGCATTAGAGGTGGCGTGGACAATCAGATTATTCACAGTATATTTGTTACAAATCCCTTTTG
The DNA here is from genome assembly GCA_002083985.1 of Candidatus Altarchaeales archaeon A3. Lineage (GTDB taxonomy): Archaea > Altiarchaeota > Altiarchaeia > Altiarchaeales > Altiarchaeaceae > Altiarchaeum. The sequence goes on along the minus strand of MTER01000177.1, from coordinate 1,969 downwards.
CAATTGCTAAACCCATTGCGGTCTGATGTGCTGATAAAATTTTATTTTTGCATGCATCCGTATCTATATTTAAAATTTCAGGCGAAAATACAACTCCGTTCTGATATCCCATCTTTATTCTTAACCACAATTCTATCGGAGTTATTCCTAATTTTCCAAGTATTTGTGAAATTGTAGCGGGAACCCTGTTGCCTTTCTTTACAACTACGCTATCTTCAGTGATTTCAACCTTTCCTTTACTTATTTTGGCTTTTACTCCATATTTTTGCATCTCTGCAACCATAGGTCCCGGAGAAAAAGGAGTAGGCCCTGCTTTTATAATAATATCCTCAGTTGCTACAGAATTCGGTTTCGGAGGAGCGTATGTCTTTTGTGCTGCTATTTTTTTATAAACCTTAAACGGATTTTCATTTGAGAATATTAAAGCAGTATTGCCAATAAGATAATTTACAAGCAATGAATTTTGCGGGATATTTGAATTTTCAAACGCCCTTTTTGCCAGTGTATTTTTTACTATATAAATTTCTCCGAAGTCCCTAGTTGTCCCTCTGATATTCTGAAAATTTTCTGACCGCAAACCCAAAAAGTCACCTACACCATAATTGTTTTGGAATTTTTTATCTTTTCAGTTAAATTTTCAACTGCCTTTATTTTTGCTTGTGTAACCATTTTACAGTATTTAGATAAATTTAGATAATGTTTAGTTTAGATAAATTTAGATAATGTTTAGTTTAGATAAATTTAGATAATGTTTAGTATTTAGATAAAATTTGAGTTATTATCTTATTATTTATTGTATTCTTACAGGTTTCCCCATTGTTGTTTTAAGGTAAATTGCGGCAATCTTCTTTTTATCTGCTTTTTCAATAATCTTTTCCATCACCATGTTATAATTTGTAATCAAGTCCTCCGCAGGCATTTTTTCATTTCCTATTTTTGCATAAACAACATTGCTTTTCTTTGAAACAACCAAGATACTTCTCTTCAGTCGTTCAAATATGGGTGCGATTGGTGCGTTTGGCGGAAGAATCTGCGGAATCTTTCCTCTTGGACCTAATATTGTTCCCCATGTTTTTCCGATTAATCCCATTAAATCCTGCTGGGATAAAAAGAATGCACAGTCGTTCGCGATTTTTCTTAACTTTCTTTTTGAGTCCTTTAAGCTGTTAATCTCATTTTTTCCAAAGACCTTATCAGTAATCTTTTTTGCTTCAACTAATCGGTCTCCTTCTGCAAATATTCCTCCTGTTTGCTCTTTTCCAGGGCCTTTTGGAAGTGCAATCATTAAATTAATTTTATTCTCGGGTTTTTTAAAGTCAATATCCTTAAATTTTAATGCCATATCTACACTTTGAACAAAATTTCTCTTCGGAGATTTTTCAATCATTTCTTTAAATTTTTCCTCAATATTTATTTTCTTTTCTTTTTCAACCATCTTAATAAATTTATCTATTAATAAAATTTTATAATAATTAGGAATGAAAATTAAAAACTTAATATATTATATTTGATATATTTTTCATTAATGTATTATATATTAGCGTTTCATTCATAAAATAAAATTTATAAAACAAAATGAATAAAACCCCATGGTGCTCACCCCTTTAAATTGTTAATTTAAGAGTGATATGTTCGCTTCCAATGGCGTTTTTTTATTTTAGTATTCTGTCGTTTTCAAAAATGTTTATAAAAATAATAGTAAAAAAGCAAATAAATAATAACCTCGCTGATGCTCGGATATTTTAAAATCCAGAGGATTTTAAAATTATCCCAATTTTAGTAGGTCAACAGGTTGTAAGAGAATTGCTAAAAATAAACCTTTGCTATTGTAACAATAGACATGTTGCAAATTAAGAATACTGTCTTAACTTTATTACTTGTTTAAATTATATTTGTAACTATTCAGAGGTGTTGAATACATTGGACATGTTGCAAAATAACTTTTTCACATTTAAATTTTATTAATTTT
>MTER01000176.1 GCA_002083985.1 Candidatus Altarchaeales archaeon A3 | reverse complement strand
CGGAAAGGAGGAGAGAAATAGGAATAATGAAAGCAATAGGAGCAACAAAGAATATGATATTGAAACAATTTTTACAGGAAGCAATTATGCTCGGATTACTCGGCGGAATAATTGGCATAACCTTGTCATTTTTAGGAATTTATTTATTATCTCTAATGATGTCGTTTGTCACTATGACCTTAAATTTAATATTTATTGGACTTTTGTTTTCACTCGGATTAAGCACGATATTTTCACTTTATCCGGCTTATACAGCGGCAAAGGTTGATGCTATTATTGCTTTAAAATATGAATAAAATGCCTGCCATAAGAACAGAAAATTTATCTAAAATATACAATAAAGGAAAGAAGAATCAATTTTCAGCAATTAAAGAAATAAATTTAAGCATAGATGAAGGTGAGTTTGTTGCTCTTATAGGACCAAGCGGATGCGGAAAATCAACATTGCTTAATTTAATTTCTACGATTGATTCTCCGACAGAAGGAAAAATTTACATTTATGACAAAGAAATTTCAAAGATGGGTGACGATGAAAAAGCTGTCTTGCGGAGAAAAATTTTCGGATTTATCTTTCAGCAGTTTAATTTGATAAATTCCTTGACTGTTCTAGAAAATGTCACTATGCCGATGCGATTTGAAAGTCAGAATAGTAAGAAAGCAGAAGAAATGGCAAAATTTTTGATTAAGCAGGTTGGACTGGAAGGAAAAGAAAACAATAAAATCAGCGAGATTTCAGGAGGACAGATGCAAAGAGTAGCAATTGCGAGAGCTTTGGCAAATAATCCGAAAATTATACTTGCAGATGAACCAACCGGAAATCTGGACTCAAAAAGCGGAATGCAGATTATGGAAATTTTAAAGAACTTGAACAAGAGCGGAATAACCTTAATTATAGTTACTCATGATTTAAATATTGCAAATACTGCAGGAAGAATAATAAAAATTAAAGATGGGGAGGTTGTTGAAAGTTAAATAAACAAAAATTGTACTACCTCAAAATTTCCGGTCAAAATACAAAAATTTGATGGCGTAAGTGACTGTTGTGCTCATCTATATAAATCGAAAAAAATTAAAAGCAATATTTTAAAAATTCGGATTAAAAGAAATCTCAAAATTTATGTATTGCGAAAAAAAGTCACCTATTTTTTACGCCATCAAAAAATCACGAATAACCTCCACTCTTTATTGAGCATATTCTGTAAACGCATACGCATGGACTAATGCACAGATCCTTAATTTTGGATCATGTGATGCTAGTTTAACAACTACTGATTCAAGCGGTCGGACAAAAGATTGGTGAATATATAAGTAAAAACAGGGTTGCTGATATTCAATGAACTAAAAAAATATGATAAATTTTTATTTTTTATTTTTTGCAGACAAGACAAGTTATATGTCCTTCAAGTATAAATTTTTGTAACTTTTGGAAAATTTAAAATGAAAGAAAAACTTGTAATTATAGGAGGAATTATAATAATTTGTTTGTTTTTATTATATGCTCTGCAACCTTCAGAAAATTCACATGAAAAACAGAAAAATTTGACACTTATTTCAAAGAATATTGAGGATATAAAATATTCTTCAACATTTTATGGTTTTTCACCTACTTCTAATCCATCTTTTAGTATAGGAGAGAAATATATTTATAAGATATGGACAAATCCAAAAATAGATGTTTTTATAGCCGGACCAAATACAACAATCACTCCCATACCATCCGAAAGCAAAATTGAAATGGGGATAGATGGAATAGAAAGAATAAATAAAGAGAATTATTTTCATTGTGTTGTAAGTGGTGAAGATATAAAACTAACATCTCTTGTATGTAAAAAAGGGACATGTAGAAACAATTACTTTCACCTACATGTTAATGGCAGTTTATTTTATATTCATACTAAAAATAGCACCATAATACATCCCATCTCAAACCGTTCTAATTGTCGCTTATGTTATTATTTTTATTCGCCTTGGATGCTATATTTACAGAATAATATTAAATGGAATGAAAAAATTCAATCAGTTTACAAAGGAATTGAGGCAAACGTAATATATGAATATACTGTTGAAGGGATAGAAAAGGTAAATGAAAGAAAATGTTTCAAAATTATAGGGGTAGGAAAATCCCCTACAATAAAAAGTACTGGAAAAGGTGAAAATGAAAAAACAGCAATGAGTTTCACTGTTGTTAAAAATATATTTTGGGTGGATGTAGAAAAAAGAATTTTAGTTAAAATGGAAGAATATGAAGATAATATAATAGTTAATAAAATAGAATTACAACAAATTGTCAATTATGTTTAAAAACTTTGTTTCAAAATATAATTTTATAAAGGTTATAATATAAGTTTAAAGGATATTTAAAAAATGTTTAAAAGCATCTTTAAAATTGTCTTTTTGTTGCCGTGTCAATTTTACAATTTTCAAGATCAAAACTCCATAACTTTCAAAGTTAGGTATACTTAATTTGAGAATGAATCGCATATATAAACTATTTCGCAACAACTCTATTATAAATATGATCTATAAATTAAAAAGAACAAAATGAAAAAATTATTCCTTCTGATAACTGGTATTGCAGTCATACTTGCAGTAATATTTTTTTCTTTACTCATATTTCCGATGGAAATAAATTCATATTTTCCTTTTAAGAATGTTTCAGTTGTACATGAAACAGATGGATTAAAAGAAGAAATTGTATTGTTTGATAATTTTAAAGACGAAAAATTTGAACAAAAAAATTGCGTATTTCCAAACATCGTCGCAGGAGAAGTATACGCTTATAGATATTATAATCCTGCATGGTGCAATAATTTTTCAAAAAATAAATATTGCCGCTCGGAAAGTGAAGGTAAATATGAATTTTTTATTTTGGCTATTAAAAATAATAGTAATGAGTATGGTATAAAGTATAGTTTAAATGGAAATATAAACTATTTAAACTATTCTATAGAAAACAATGACTGGGATGTGGATTGTGAAAATTTTGTTTGCTCATGGTTTCCTTACCTTGGGAATAATTTTTCAATGCGATACAAAACAAAAATCAACTATTCGTATATCGCAGACGAGTTAAAAGGAGTTAAAACAGAAGTAGAACCCCATAACAAATATATTTTGTTTGTAAAGGGGAAGGAAGATATCAACAACATATCATGTTTCAAGGTAATAATTTATAATAGGGTACACTACGGAGCAGAAAGAAAATGTTCTAATCCTCTCCCCTTTTTATTTTCTAATTGTACGATTAAATTAAAATTTGGAATTTCCAAAGAAATTTTTTGGATAGATAAAGAAAGGCGAGTACTTGTAAAAATGCAGCGGTTTGAAAAGGATACAATTATTAAGGAAGTAAATTTAATTAATATAACACTCATTACAACCAACACTACTAATTTTTGATGGTGTAAAAAACAGGTGACTGTTGGTGCTCATCCCTCTAAATCGAAAAAATTAAAAGCAATATTTTAAAATTTCGCATAAAAGAAATCTCAAAATTTATGTGTTTCGAAAAAAAGTTACCTGTTTTTACGCCATCAAAAATTTAACTGCCTATTTCATTGCTTCTCTTTATAAAATTCAAAAATTTCTTTTGAAAAATTTATTGCATCTTTACTTTCAGAATACAGGCATTCATTCCATTCTATCTTTCCATCCTCTTTAAATAAAAATAACATTACCTCTTTATCCGTAAAAAGCAATGTGAATTTATCAAGTTTATCATTAAAAATTAACTCTGCATTTTTATATTTTTTCAATTCACTTACTTTATCATAGAGAAATTTATCTTCTGTTATAATTTTTTTAACTGTATTGCTCGCGATAATTTTAATCTCTTTTCCTTCCTTTATATTTTTTTCAACAATCTTTACATAATTTTCCGTAATTCCTGAAATAATTCCGTAAAAATATTTGCAATTTAAAGCCATATTTGATGTTTTCTTTAAAACCACGCTGTCATCATTAATTATTGTATTTTCAATAAATTCTGCATCATGAAAGGAATATGCTCAATAAAGAGTGGAGGTTATTCGTGATTTTTTGACGGTTACGAGTGATTTACCCCTTAATATTGAGCAAGTTCGAAAAATAATAAAAATTTAATAAGTATTCAGTCATCCTAAAAAAATTATATGTAAATTTTTGAAAATTTTCACAGGTAAATTTTGTACCCT
>MTER01000175.1:1427-4590 GCA_002083985.1 Candidatus Altarchaeales archaeon A3 | reverse complement strand
TGATATAATCCCTGCTTTCATTATCAACCGCCCCTCCAGTGTCAGATGTGTGTAAAATTTTAAAATTTTCTGCCTTTTTTCCACTATTTTCTTCTATTTTTTCTTCTATTGTTGTCATCAATACAAAGCCCAGTTTTGTTCCTGTTTCACCGTGCGGAAACGGCTTTGAAAATTTTATTCTTGTCTTCCCGAATTTATAATTTTGCTCGTCGCAATATATCAGGTCGCATTTATCTTCAAAAATTTTCTTAAATTGGTTTCCTCTTGCATACTGGCTTTTATTTATATTGCTTTTTATGTCCTTTGCAAAGACCTTTTTTCCTTCGTAAAATTTTTCATCTGGATCATAATGGTCATAATGATAATGCGAAATTGTGAGAATGTCGCAATTACCGGCAATTTTTCTTATCTTTTCCTTAAAGTAAGATAATACATTCCATTCTTCCCTGCTCGGTTCTAATCCGTAACGTATTCCCAGGGCAGCACCAGGGTCAATAAAAATTTTGGCATCTGTTGTTTCAACAAAGACAGCAAGAGATCTCACTCCAAGTGATTCAGAGCATATAGGGATTATTTTCATAATGTAAATTTAATTCTTTCATAATCTAAATTTAATTTAAAATTAAAATTTTGCCGTGTATGTTTAATCATAGTTGGCATAAGGATGACTAAACACTATCCACAACACAACTATTATAATTACTATCACCAATACAGACACAGATACAAAAAACATCGTTCCTGCAATATAAAAAAGTTTTTGAAGATGCATATTCTTTTTTATTAATTAATTTTTTGTTATGTAAATTTCATTACTTTATTACTTTTATTTTTATAAATTTAGATAATTCATAAGAAATTCAAATGAAAACAATCGCTGAAATAAACGCAAAAATCAGGAATGGAGAGGTCGTAGTTGTAACAGCAGAAGAAATGATTGACATTGTCCAGGAGAAAGGTATTGAAAAAGCGGCAAAGGAAGTAGATGTAGTTACAACAGGAACTATGGGAGCAATGTGCAGTTCGGGCGCATTTTTAAATTTCGGGCACAGCGATCCTCCGATGAAATTATCAAAGAATGTATTTCTTAATGATGTAGGGGCTTACGGAGATATTGCTGCAGCTGATGTTTATATCGGGGCAACAGCACACTCAAAAAAGGATGAAAGTTATGGAGGAGGGCATGTAATTGAGGATCTGGTGAGCAAAAAGGAAATTTATCTGACTGCCGAAGGTGACAGAACCGACTGTTATCCGAAAACAAGTATAGAAACAAAAATAACAATTGATGATTTAAATCAGGCAATATTATGCAATCCGAGAAATGCGTATCAGAATTATAATGTTGCGGTAAATTCATCCGACAAGACATTATATACTTATATGGGAACTCTTTTGCCGGATTTCGGAAATGCAACATTTTCATCGGCGGGACAATTGAGTCCTTTAATCAACGATCCCTATTTGCAAACAATAGGAATCGGAACGAGGATTTTTCTGGGTGGAGGAATCGGCTATGTAATCGGAGAAGGAACGCAGCACAATACAGAAGTAGAAAGGACTAATGATGTTCCCATAAAACCGGCGGCAACTTTAATGGTTAAAGGGGACTTAAAGCAGATGAACAGTAAATTTTTAAAGGGAGGATATGTTTATAAATACGGAACAAGTTTGTATGTCGGAATCGGTGTTCCGATACCTGTTCTTAACGAAGAAATTGCTAAATTTTGTTCAATAAGCAATGCCCGGATTTTTGCAAATGTTACTGACTATGCAGTCCAGCGCAGAAACAAGCCGGTAATAAAGAAGGTTTCTTATGCCGAACTGATGAGTGGAAAAATTGAAATAAATAATGAAGAAGTGCCCGTATCACCTTTATCAAGTTACAGAAAAGCAAGAGAAATATCCTCTGAACTTAAAAATTTAATTTTAAAAGGTGGCTTTTTGTTAACGCAGGCGGTTGCCGAACTTCCAAAAAGTAAATTTAAACCAATGAAGGAAATAACAAAGGAGATCAAAGTTAAAGATGTTATGATAAATGTAATAATTGCAGATACGAAGTCCGAAATTTCATCTCTTTCAAAACTTATGATTGAAAAAAATGTTAATCACATTCCGATAGTAAAAGATGGATTGCTGACCGGAATTGTTACCTCGTGGGATATCGCAAAAGCGTACGGATTAAAAACAGAAAATTTAACTGATATAATGACAAAGAATGTGGTTGTTGTAAATCCTGAGGATAGTATAGAAGATGCTGCAAAGAAATTAGAAGATCACAATATATCCGCACTTCCGGTTGTTGCCGGAAAAAAAGTAATAGGAATAATAACAGCAGAGAATATTTCAGTCCTTATGAGAAACAGAAAAATTTAAAATTTATTTGAACATTTAAAAATTTAAAATGAAAATTTCGTTAAAATATCCGAGGAACTTATTAGGTAAGCCCATATTAAGCAATACAATATTAAAAACAAAGCTCAATATAAATATAATTCAGGCAAAGGTTGAGGATAGTGTGGGCGAGTATACTATAGAAATAGACGACAAAGACAAAGATAAATTTGTTGATGCCATAAGAAAGGAAGGTGTGCTCGTTGAAGAATTAAAGGACAACATAAATTTAGACCGGGAAAAGTGCATTGACTGCGGTGCCTGCGTATCATTATGCCCCGTTACTTGTCTGGTTGTGAAAAATTTTGAAGTGAGTGTTGAAGGAGATAAATGTATATTGTGCGGGAAATGTGTGAAAGCGTGTCCTTTTAAGGCATTGTCAATAAAGAAATCATAAAATTAAATTTAGTTAAATTTGTTAATCTGTTAATTTATTATTAGAAATTCTAATTACTATAAATTTTTTAAATTTTTAAAATGAAAATAAGTGATTTAAAGCCAAATGCGGCTCTGGACAGGATAGAACTAGAAGTAGAAGAAGTAGGAGAACCAAGAAGCTTTTCAAGCTATAAAGGAAACGGGAATGTTGCCACTGCAACAGTAAAAGATGAAACAGGAACTGCAACACTGACATTGTGGAATGAGCAGATAGAAAAGATAAGTAGCGGAGATAAGGTTGTTGTTGAGAATGGTTTTGTAAAGACATTTCAGGGAAAATTACAGATAACAACAGGGAGACAGGGAACAATAACAGTGCAGCCAAAGTAAG
>MTER01000175.1:0-1419 GCA_002083985.1 Candidatus Altarchaeales archaeon A3 | reverse complement strand
GGATCTTTCCAACCGGGTTTGAAAATGATAGAGGAAACAAAAATAACGGAATTAATTGTAAGGAATGCAGTTGATGATTTTCTGGAAAATTTAGAGGTTGATGTTGTTGTTGCCGGGGGAGGTCCCGCCGGCTTAACAACAGCGAGGTATCTTGCAAAAGCAGGAAAGAAGGTTGTGCTCTTTGAAAGAAAATTAAGTATCGGCGGAGGTATGTGGGGCGGTGGAATGATGTTTCCGAGGGTTGTGCTACAAAAAGGAGGCAGGGAAATTTTGGATGAATGCAATGTCAGATGCAAAAAATTTGATGATTTGTGGATAGCGGACAGTATTGAATGCGTGACAAAGATGGCTGCCAAAGCCATTGATGAAGGTGTAAAAATTTTTAATCTGATAAGTATTGAGGATGTTCTGATTCGCGGTGTTCAAAACAATAAAAATAATAAAGAAGACATTAAGACCAGAATTTGCGGAGTTGTGATAAACTGGACTGCTGTACAAATGGCAAATTTACATGTAGATCCTCTGTCAGTAAAATCAAATTTTGTTGTTGATGCAACAGGGCATGAAGCAAGTATTTGTCATCTCGTTGTTAAAAAGGTTGGAAAGTTAAATACAAAAACAGGAGATGTTATTGGTGAGCGTTCTATGTGGGCTGAAAAAGCCGAAAGCGATATAATGGACAATACGAAGGAGGTTTATCCAGGATTGTTTGTTTCGGGAATGGCTGCAAATGCTGTTTATGGAAGTGAAAGAATGGGGGCGATTTTTGGGGGAATGCTGATGTCAGGAAAGAAGGTTAGCGAGTTAATTTTGGAGAAAGAGAAAGAAAAATAAATTTTTCAAAACGCAAAAGTTCAGTTAAATAATTGATGGCGTAAAAANNTTTTTCGCAATACATAAATTTTAAGATTTCTTTTAAGCGGAATTTTTAAAATATTGCTTTTAATTTTTTTCGATTTATATGGGTGAGCACCTAATTTCTTAAAACTGATAGAACTGCAATTTTACCAGAAATCATTTTACTTGCTGAATTGTTATTAAAAATATTCATATTTAAAATTGCGTCGCACTTCTCACCTATGCTGAACTTAATTATAAATTGATTTAAATATTTATTTTGATCTCTTGATGTTACAGTTAACATATTTTTAAAATATATCCCTCAAATTAATTATCCCAATTTAAAGGGATGAGCACCAGAAATTATGGGTGGCATTCTAATGTTAATTCTTTCCTTAAAGAAATTGAAAGTGATGCTTCTTTTGTAAACACTGAGATTAAGGATTGTATGGATTTAATAAAGATAATTCATAAAGCAAAAGACGAACTATACTCAACAACGGCGAAAACTGCGCTTTTTTATAGCACATTTTCAAATATTTAAAAAACTCAATTTATAGTGTGCAAAGTAGATAAACG
>MTER01000174.1 GCA_002083985.1 Candidatus Altarchaeales archaeon A3 | reverse complement strand
ATTTTTGTCAGTATTTGTATTGTTGCCGGCATTTGCATCGTTGTCAGTATTTGCATTACTATCTACCTTATTATCTGCTTTATTATCTGCTGTATCAGTAATATTACTATCTTCGGGTTTGCCCTCTTTATTTTGTTCGTATTGAATTTCTGTTTCCATCTTTTTTAATATATTGGGTTTTAATTATTAATAAAAAGAATTGTAACTATTCAACCACCTAAAAAATTGTATGTAAATTTTTTAATTTTTTTATATTTTTTGAAATTTTCATAAGTAATTTAAAAATCCAATAGATTTTTAAAGATTAAAAACTTACAGTTTTTAGTAATTTTTACGCCCTCTGAACAGTTACAAAGAATTTTGTATTTGCTCAATAAATGATGAGATTATTTGTGATTTTTTGACGGTTATTGGTGATTTACCACATAATATTGGGCAAGTTCAGAATTTTCATAAAAAGTTAATTTATAAATGGCTAATTACTATAATTATTATAATTAATTAGTTTTGTATAGTGAAAAATAACCTCATTATCATTCGGATATTAAAAACAATGACAATGTTTTAAATAACATCATTATCATTCAGATATTAAAAACAATGACAAGGTTTTAAATAACCTCATTAGAGTTGTTGCAAATTAAAAATTTTAAAGGTGAAAATTAATAAAATTTAAAGGTGAAAAAGTTATTTTGCAACATGTCTATTATCATTCGGATATTAAAAACAATGACAAGGTTTTAAATAACCTCATTATCATTCAGATATTTTTAAATTTATAAAACATAAAAATAGCAAAATGAAACCATACATAATATTAAATATGGCTATGAGTTTGGATGGGAGAATTGCAAGAAAAGGAGAAAGAGTGGTGTTTTCTAACGAGTTAGATAAAGCAAGAAGGGATGAAATAAGAAAAAGTGTTGACGGGATAATGGTCGGGATAAACACTGTATTAATAGACAATCCCAAATTAACTATTAGCGAAAAAAGAGAAGAAAATCCGGCAAGGATAGTAATAGACAGTCATGGAAAAGTTCCGGATGGTGCGAATGTCCTGGATAATAAAGCAAAAAACATCGTTGTTGTATCAATGGATGCGCAACCTTACAGAATAGAAGAATTAGCAAAAAAGACATCTGTAATTGTGTGCGGAGATGACGAGGTTGATATGGTTAAATTAATGGATGAACTTTATAAAAGAGGGATGAAAAGAATTTTACTGGAAGGCGGAGGACATTTAAATAAGAGTATGATAGAAGCAAATTTAATTGATGAAATTTATGTTGCTATTGCTCCCGTTGTTATCGGAGACGGGGTAAATTTGGTTGAAGGTACAATTGATGAAAGAAAATTAACACTTGCAGGCATAAGGCAAATTGGCGATATGGTTGTATTAAAATACCTTCCGAAAAAGTAAAAATAAATTTAAATCATTTCATTTATACTCACTTACACTCACCGGCGTTCGTATGTTTCAAGTGAGATTTGAAATGGAAAATTTAAGACAGACATTCACCTTGCTTTTGCTATGGGATAAATAACACTGAATTATTGTTTGTCCTTATTTTTTTTATTTTTTTAAATTTAAAAACAAAAATTTGGTAACTTCAAATATATAATTTGTTTTGCATTTTTTGTATTTGTTTTTTATAAAATGAGCAGTTATAAAATTTATTTGCCACAACTTATTGAGAAGTTACAAAATTTGATATAAAAAATTAAAAACTAATAATTTAATAAATACGATCTCTTTATTATGTGCTTCCTATCATCACCTCTTTTATTTTTACAGGTGGATTTATTCCGTCAACAGGAACATTTTGTCCTCCTTTTCCACACATCCCTGGAGATAAAGCAGTATATTTTTTCTTTCCGACTGCCTCTATATTCTTTAAAACATCAAATATATTTCCCATAAGTGAAACACCTTTCAGCATATCGCAAATTTCCCCGTTTTTGATTTTATAGCACTCTTTTGCATGAAACTGAAAAGTTCCCTTCACAATATCCACCTCGCCGCCTCTGCTCCCTTTTAAATAAAATCCGTCTTTGATTTCCGAAATCATATCATCTAATTCATAATCCTGTGGTTCTATAAAAGTATTTGACATCCTGACTAAAGGTATTGAGTTTCCCTGCGCTCTCGCATTTCCGGGATGATTATTTAGCAATGCCGCTGTTTCCCGCGAATGTAAAAAATTTTTTAACATGCCATCTTTTATTATATATTTTTTATTTGCCTTTATTCCTTCATCATCATAAAAGAAACTCCCGAACAAGCCATCAACTGTCGGGTCATCAATAACATCTATTTTTGAAGAAATTTTCTTTTTAATTAAATTTTCCAGACATGATTGCCCCTGAATTATCGCATCTCCTTCTGCAGCATGTCCAAGTGCTTCGTGAATTATTACTGCGGTCATGACACCATCGGCAACAACCGGAAAATTTCCACCTTTGACATTTTTTCCTTTAAGCATTCTGATAAGACATTTTTCGGTTTCATCAATCTCTTTTTCAAAATTATTTGTTGTTTCAAAGCCCGCTGTTTTTGCATATTTTGAGAAATTTGTCTCTCTTCTGCCATTTTCTTCTGCGAGCATCTCGGTGCCAACAACAACCTTAATATTTCTTTGTGTGATTTCGCTTCCTTCGGAATTCTTAAATTTCTTCTCAAATGTGCCATCTGAGTATGAGAAAACTTTGCTTTTTAGGAGTTTGTTATTCAGCCGTTTATCGTAATTAAACAGTAAATTTACCTTTTCCTCAAGAGAAACATCAGATGGCAAAATTTTTGTCTTTGTTTCCACAGATTTTTTTATTGCTTCACCCGTATAAATTTCAATATTTCTTTTTGAAAATTGATGCGAAATTTTTGCGTTATTTAATGCTATTTTTGTGGTCTCTTCAATATTCTGCAAATTAAAAGGCAGGGAACTGCCTGCAAAACCCCATCCGTTTTTATACAATACTCTTATTGAAAAGGAATGTGTTGTCGAATTAGCGATTTCGTGAATTTTTCCGTTCCACACCGAAATGTTATATGTTTCTCCGCTTATTGTCTTAAATTCCCAATATCTTGCATTGTTATTGTTTAAAATTTTCTCAACTGCTCTTTTTTCATTCATTTTTATAAATTTTCAATTATCAACCTGTTTATAAATTAAATTTAAACATAAATGAATTCTAATGAGCGCAATCCCTCAATATTTGCTGTGATGCCCATAGGAAAAAGTACTAGAATAAAAGATAAGGCGTTTGTTAAATTTAACGGGAAATTTTTGTTTCTCGACGGGTATGAAATTTTAAGGGAAAATTTTCCGACATTTATCGTTTGCCATCCTGATGTCGAAGAAAAAATACATGAAATTTTGAATGTTAAAAAGGATGAACATATACTGACCGATATCTTAAATATTGGGCCGCTGGGTGCATTATATCTTGCTGCAAAAAACTTAACCTGTGATTATATATTTTTTGTCGGATGCGATATGCCTTTTCTGAATAGCGAGATTATTAAATTTATGTGCAGACAGATTGATGTCGGCAAGGGTGTTGTTTTGAAGAGAGAAAAATTTGAGCCGCTGCATGCTATATATGAAAGAAAGTTTGTCATTGATGTTTTTGGAAAAGCGGCCGCAAATAATGGGTGGAAAATTTCAAAAATAATAGAGGAAAATCCGGATAAATTTAATGTCATTGATGTTAATGAAAATAATGAATTAAAAAAGATTGATAAAGAAATTAAATTTTTAAACGATATAGATACTGTTGAGGATTTGAATAAATTTGATATTTAATAAATTTAAATCCCGATGGTAATTTATAATAGTTTATAATTTAATATTATGCCGAGGTGGCAGAGTGGTTTAATGCGCCAGCCTTGAGAGCTGGTTCCTGCGAAGGTGCTTGAGTTCGAATCTCAACCTCGGCGATGTTCAAAAACTTCGTTTTTGAACATTTCCGAACGAAGTGAGGTAAAAATTTTTCTGGCAATTATCCGCTTGCTGCCTTTTAAGTGTAAAATTTTATTCCTGCTTATTAAAAACACACTTGTATTATCACTTCCGAATTTATTTTTTCCCACATCATTTGCGATAATCATATCAATACCTTCGCGATTAAGTTTTTCAACAGCTTTCTTTTTCAGTTCGTCATTGCTGACATTATATTCCGCTTTAAATGCGACAACGAAGACATCCGGAAATTTCTCCTTTGCTAATCTCACAATCTTCTCCGCCGGTTTTAATTTTAGCAAAATTTCCCCGCCTGATTTTATTTTAAAATTTTTTTTTTCAACGGTAAAATCGGAAATCGCAGCGGGGCATAAGAAAATTTGACAATCTGCAATTTCTCTTAAAACTGCATCTTTAAAATGAGTATAAGTGACTGCATTAACGACTTTTTCAATTCCATTCGTCTTTGAGATTTTTTCTATTGCTTTCTCACTTAATGCCTTTCCCGAACCATAAATAAATTTCACAGTGTGCTTTTGCTTTCTGTTGAGAGCTTCTTTAAGTAGAGCAATTCCCATCTTTCCCGAACTGTCATTTGAAATAAATCTTATTGCATCTATATATTCCTTTGTTGCTCCGGCTGCGATTAAAATTTTCATTTTAAACTTATTAAAACAATTTATCTCGTGTTAAAAAGAAATCATACAAATAATTTAATATCTTCTTTGTAATTAGTGTCCACCTATAAAGTAAAAAATTTTTAAAATTTTTTTTGAGTCCATACACAAATTGTCATATTTTATCTGACAAATTGACAAA
>MTER01000173.1 GCA_002083985.1 Candidatus Altarchaeales archaeon A3 | reverse complement strand
GGATATATAATAGTAAAAAATTATAAGGAAATGAGTTTTTAAGTGGTAAAATGCCTTTAAAATTGCGTTATTTTACAAAGGTTGGCATCTTTATTCAACTTTGTAAAATTAAGTGGTTAATTATACCAAAAAGAAAATTATAAAAAAAAAAAGAAAATTATAAAAAAATAAAAATAAGAACTATCTCAAATATGCTCTTGTTTTAGTTCTATATTTTCCAGCCCTATCACTTGTCATAGTCCAATACGCAATAACTCCTAATATTGCTCCAAGTCCAAATGACTGGAAAGTAGTCATTTTCTTATTTTATTATGTGCTTTTAAAAATTATATTGGTCTTCGCCCGGTGTTTCTAAAATTATTATCCACATAGGTATCATTATGGGTTATGGCCTGTCTTGAAGCATTGTTTTGCATACATCTGCCTGAAGATACCTTAGCTATACTTTTTGAATACCTACTTGAAAGATTAGCAACTGCTCCTAAAAAAGCACCTGCTGAAGCTGTTTTCAAAACGTCTAACAGCTTATTCTTCCCGCTTATATTTTCTCCATTTCTGCGCGGTATCAATATTGCTCCCATCAATCCAGCTACACCTACTATACCGTCGGCCAGATCAATGTTTTTTATATTCGGGATTATGCTTTTATCTGCAACTCCCTTTTTAAAAGTATCTTCCGCTATTTTAATCCCGTATGTTTTTCCAAGTTCCGTAACTGCTATAGCAACAGCAGCTGTGGCTATATTCGCTGCGGCTTTTTTATCTACACTTATACTCATTTTATATTTGTTTAAAATAATTTATATTAAATTAATCGGAATCGGCTTTTTTGCCTTTTTTTTGCCTTTTTTTTCGACTTTAGTTTTATTTTCAACACTCTGTCTAATACTCGTACGCATCCCGTTGCACCCTTCCTGTTTATTATATTTCTCATAGCTCCAACTAAAAGCATTTTTTTTAATGAAACTGCTTTAATCTTTGTTTTTTTTGTAATACTCCTTTTTTTACCTCTTTTTTGCGCCATTTTAATAATTTTATGATTTATGAATTGTTATTGTTTTATTGATTTTTATTGTTGAAAAAAACTTCCAAATTCATTTAAACTCTTATCATTTCCCATAATTTCATTTATATCAATATTAGGTCTTCGCCCCCTACCATATACGCCTCTTAATCCACCTATCTGTTTAAATCCATTTTTTCTTGTTCTGCTTTTAGTTTTTCTGACTTTTGAAACCTTAATCCCATTTAAAATCTTTTTTAGTTTTAAAGATGCTCCATAAGTCTTTTTTCTACCCACTTTTCTACCTGCTTTTCTAATGCCAAAAGCAACTTTGCACGCATTCAAAGATACAGACGGTACTTTTTTCTGAATTTGTTTTATTAATTTTCCTGCAGCCTTTAAAAATACTCTTTTTTTAATTTTCGCCATTTTAATAAATAATGATTTTTTATGAATTAAATATTGTGATTTTGGAACTTGCTCAATATCATATGGTAAATCACTCGTAACTGTCAAAAAATCACGAGCAACCTCCACTCTTTATTGAGCATATTCTGATTTTGTTATGTTTAAGCTTGTTGCAAATTAATTTAACAACTTTGTAAAACCATTTCAATAAATTCCTAATCTTACCGGGTGAAGCCCTACACCCTATATTCCATTTGCATATGCATTTGGAAATGCTTTTTTAATTATGCTGTGTGCACCGTTCACATCAGCGTTTATTAATTGTATTAATTTAATATTATGGTATTGAATGTTACTCTTCTGTGTTTTTAGGATTCAATACTTGGAGTAAATTAATTTGTAACTCCTCTATTTGATATTTTTTTTACTATGAAAATTCCACCAGCTATAATTACAGCTGTAAGAATTAAAGGAATTATAACTCCACCCTCACATTTTTCTTTCGCTTCATAATATGAGTATCCTTGTTTTATATAATTTCTTATGCAATCGTGATTCGGCATTTTATCAAAGTGAATATTAATTAAAATTATCCAATATTAAAGAATGTGGCTTATCTTCCTCTCCTACGTCGCATCATCAAATATGCCGCACTTCCAACGATAATGCTTCCAACAGCGACAGATGTTGTTATATTTTGTGTTTTGTCTTCCCTGACATAGAAATTCATTTCTCCACAGCATACTTCCTCAATGTATTCCGTATTTGGGTTAAACACTCTCATAGAAATGTTTGCAGGTGGAACAAAAGAAACGAAGGGTATTGAATGATTATCATTTCCAAAATAATAACTCGTATAATTATCACTACAAGTGTGGTTATAAAAGATTGTTCCATTACTTGCATCGTTTATTGAAACATTTATATAATATGTTGAAAGGGAACAGTTATAATAAATGCGATTATACCTCCCTGTTGTTTTAACAATTAAGGAATAAATATCACACTTGAAACAATTAAATCCGTTTTGAGTAGAATTATATATTCTGCAGTCAATGGAGTTGTTTGTATTATTGTCATTTATATCTGTAATATTCCTTGAATTTTCAAAATTTACTCCTATTGTGTTATTAGTAATATTTGTGTTATGTATTGTTGAGTTTGTTGAATTTGAGAAGTTTATGCCTATGTAATTATTCTTAATCACCGAGTCGAAAATATAAAAGTTTATGCCAGTTATAATTGCCCCGTAACTGAAATTTTGTATAGTGCAGTTTATTATAGTAACATTGTATTTTGAGGAGAATATTGCTGTGCCTGTTCCATTATCAGAAATTGAATGTCCCTGACAGTCCAAAGTTTTATTAGTGAAATTTAAGGGGTCATTTATACATACTCCACTGCCTGAATATATATCTGCTTCTAAATAGATAATCTGACATGCTGGATTATTTATGGCAGTGACGATGTCAGTGCATCCTTGTCCAGTTACTATGGAGCAATTTACTTCATCACAAATGCCAGTGATATTCTCACTATTGTTTTGGTAACATTTTGATATGTTGTTGTTTATATTCTGAACATTACTCCCTGAAACATTGGCAACATTTACAAAAATTGCTCCTTTTTGGTTATATCTTATTGTTGTATTTATTACTTGCGAATTTAGGTTTTTTATTGCTGGTTGAATTCGTAAAGTGAATAACTGCGTGTCATTTCCATCACTTCCGTAGGTGAATGACATATTCCTTGTGTAATTATATCCTGGCGTCCAAATACCCGTATAGTTGCAGTTGAAAATTACGCTGCTGTTTGCGTTGATTGGGTGCTTGTCACAGGTTATATTTTCAAAATTAATGGTAACATTAGGAGTGTCTGCATCCATACTGTTATTTATTAATAATTGGAAATTTATGTATGAAGTGTTTTTCTCGGAAACTGAGCGAATTTCTGAGCCTGTTTCTATTTGTGAAGATGTTGAAGCTACTTTTTGAGGAGCGTAAGAAAATACGCCTCCAGTTTGATATTCAACTTTTGTAGGTGGGTTTGTATCAATCCAGCATTGATGATATGTGGCAAAGTTGTTGGATTCATTTATTCTACTTTCCAAACCCAAACCTGCCGTTTCAAACTCGTTTATGATAAAACGCATCTCACATTGTGTTGGGCGTGGAAGCGCCCAATAACCATCAGTCATTTTAATAAGTATTTTTCCGTTTTCACAAGAAACATTTGAAATTTGCCCTTGTGGAGCTCCGCCCTCAAAATTATCATAAAGGATAAAAACGCTTTTATTCGTAGAACTGTGGAAATATAAAATTTTTCCATTTGTGTTGTTTATGCCACTACCAACGGCACACACACTTTCATTGGTATAATTCAGCCAAATGCTATTATTTTTGAAGGATATGTTTGTCGTTTCATTTTGATTTATATATATTGTTTTTTGAGTAGTATCCTCAATATAAGCCATCGTCTTATTACAAGTTACCCCAAATCCCATAAAAGCAGCCTCAGTAGTATTTAAAAGAAAATTATAATGCCCTAAAAGGTTTAATGACCCTCCATTAGGGCTACTAATAGATTGTGGCACAAAACTATAATAAAAAGGAGTGTGTATTATTTCAGGCGCCCCAGTATATTGGTTTATAGTCAAATTAAATATAAAATAACCATTATTAGCATTTGCTTTTATTACGGAGGTGTAATAGGGACTATAATTCACATAATTCACCAATATACATTGCTGAGGCTCAATATATCCGGAGGTTTTCTTTCTAAAAGTTAAGTTTTTTATCCCTGCGCCGTTTTGAAGAATGTTTGCACAATAAGCGTTATAATCATCTCTGTATGCCCACTCCAAAATAAAATATTCCCCCCCAGTTGCATTATCTACGACATAAATGTCGTTTAAACTTGTGATGTTCATAAGTAGTATTGTATTTTGCCTGTCGCAAACCCAATTCTCACTCCCATAAAAAATATCATCATTAGTTATATTTCTGCTTAATATTTGGGAGGACAAAAAAGAAGGAGGCACATTCCCACAAGTATCATTTTCAACAGAAAAATTACCAAAATAAATATAGTAATTTACAGACGCATCTGCATCCAATATGCTTACCACATATTGTCCATTTGAGGCAGGAATTTTTGAGTATTGGTAATCCTTACAACTACAATTACCATCCAACACTCTTATAGTGTTTGCATTAAAATTTGGGACGTAATTTTGAAAATCAAAATAAACCTGCTTATCCCCTGAAGTAGTGAAATTTACCTTCATTCTTTTTTTGTATTTGTAGTATCCGTCACACCATACATTTCCTGAAGGGTCATATTCCTGCAAAGTAGGAAAATCAAAAAATCCAATTCCTGCGGAATTATTGGATAGTGTGTTATTTAGACTAGTGAAATTTACTCCTGTTGTCTGAATACCGTAACTAAAATTATAAATCAGGCAATTCATAACCGTTGCATTCGGGTAAGTTGTTAAGATTCCGATTCCTGAATTATTTCCTGAAATTATGTGCCCCTGACAGTCAAAAATTTTGTTTGAGAAATTTACTGGGTTATTTATGCAATTTCCTGAAATATTTGTAATGTTTGCATTTAATTTTATTTCCGAACAACTTGCACTATTTAACTTATTCTCACAGTCAGAACAATTAATGCAAGAACAGTTAATAATTGTAAAATTACGGGATGCATTATTTGAAACACTCTGTCCATTTATACAATTCACTGTCCAGTTACTATTTTCAACAAATGTTTTAGTCACTGTGAAAGTAGTAACGACATCTCTACTGGAGGTCTCATTAATTGCTTCAAAAACATCGTTTATATACAATGAACAACTTAAAGTTGGGTAAAATGGATCTTCAACAATAAAAGAAAAATTTATTTGAGTTGTGTTAGATGGGAACTCTTCATTATTTGCAGGTGATTGAAGAGTAACAATTGTCTTAACAAAATAATATGTTAAATTGGAAGAGTTGGTCTTATAACCCACTTCACTTTTTGCTTCAATAATGAATGTATAATTGGTAGGATTTGTTACTATCTCCAAAGGAGTGGATATATTTACAGTCATATTATTCTTGTTATTAACAGTCCCGTTTTGAGAAGAGATTAAAGTGCCAGTAGTTTTATTAATTACATACACTGTCCAATTTATAGCAGATGAATATTTATCCGCAAGGTAGAATTTCAATTCAGGAGTATTATCATAACTCCTTGTGTTATTTAATGGAAGTATCCAGTTAATTCTTACGCCTCCACATACATAATCGCACCCTGTTGTCCCAGCGTCATTCCATCCGTCAGGTTTATCGCAGGTGTTATTACTACCGCTTGAAGTTGCCCAATCACCTGAATAAAGGTCGTTATTTGTGTTATTGCACATAGAATTATTTATTATGGTGTTTGATGATGAAGTTGAATATAAACCATAAGAGAAATTAGAAATT
>MTER01000172.1:1412-4604 GCA_002083985.1 Candidatus Altarchaeales archaeon A3 | reverse complement strand
TTAAATCCTAATTTTTAATGAATTTAAATAAAATTTGAACTTGCTCAATATTGAGAGGCAAATCAATCGTAACAGTCAAAAAATCACAAATGACCTCCACTTTTTATTGAGCATATTCTAAAATTTGTGTAAATTTAAGTAAATTTTAAATTTTTTAAAATGGAAGAATTACTTGCTCCGGGAACGAGAACATGTGCCGGCTGTGGGGCAGCAACTGCTATAAGAATGGTTTTAAGAGCAATACAGAAAGATGTAGGTAAAAATTTTATCGTTTGTAATGCAACCGGATGTATGGAAGTAGCAACTACGCCTTATCCTGAGACATCGTGGAGAATTCCTTGGATCCATATTGCATTTGAAAATGTCTCTGCTGTTGCAAGCGGAGTAAATGCCGCGTGTGAATATATAAATGAAAATATGAATGAAAACAACAAAACAGATAAACCGAAGATAATTGCTATTGGTGGTGACGGTTCAACATTTGATATTGGCTTTGGTTCGCTTTCCGGAATGTTGGAAAGAAATGACGATGTTTTATATATTTGCTATGATAACGAAGCATATATGAACTGCCTGACAGAAGATGCATTGATCATGACAGAAGAGGGATTGCACAATATTACAAAAATCAAAAAAGGAGATAAAATATACTCGTTTGATCAAAACACACATAAAATGGTTTTGAAGGAATGTTTAGGTGTTTATAATAACGGAAAAAAACAGGTCTTTAGTGTGGAAACATTACATCATACATTAAAAGCAACTAGTAATCACCCGTTTCTTGTAGTGCAGCATAATGGCAAAGGGAAAACAAGTACATTAATATGGAAAACTGTTGAGCATATAAAAGCAGGTGATGAGGTGATTGTATTAAAGAAGTTTGATGGAAGAAAAAGTTTTGAGTTCTCTAAAATTGATTTAATAAATAAGGGTGATTACAAGGTTAATAAATTAAATGATATAAATATCCCTAACAAAAGCAATCCGTATATTATGGAATATTTGGGTATATATCTCGGCGATGGCTGTGTCAGAAAAGACAGAGGTGAAGTGGGCTTTTCATTACCTGATCCGGAAGAGAGAAAAACACTGCTACAACTGCATAATAAAATCTTTAGAAGTAAATTTAGTGAAAATGAGAATGAAGTTACTATCTTTTCTGTTAATTTAGCAAAATTTATTAATTCGCTTGGATTTGGAAACGGTGCGAAAAATAAAACAATTCCTGATTGGGTGTTTACTCTGCCTTTAGATGAAAAAGAAGCATTTATTAATGGCTTGTTGCTGTCAGATGGCTATCAGGTAAAGGATAGCAGAAGCAAGAGATATGTTTCTGCGAGCTTTTTGCTTTTAGAAAGATTAAGGTTGCTTTTACAAACAATTGATTATAGAGTAGGTAAGATACATACACAGGAAAAGAAAGCAGGAACGATGGTTGTAAAACGAAAGTTATTGAAGGACTCAAAATATGGATATCTTTGTTTTAGCGAATTGAGGGATTGGAATGTTGAAAAATATTCGTCTCAATATAAATATCAGAATTTTTTGATAAATAATGAATGTTTTGGAGTAGAAAAAGTAAAGAATGTCAACTATTTAGGTGTTGAAATGACTTATGACTTGCAGGTAGACGAATCGCACAATTTCATAGCGAACGGATATGTTGTTCACAATACAGGCGTTCAGCAGTCAGGTGCAACGCCAAAATTTGCCAGTACAAGTACAACCCCGTCAGGAAAGGTCATTCCAGGAAATTTACAGAGAAAGAAAAATTTAGTTGAAATAGCAGCAGCACACAATGTTTATGCCGCATCAACAACAATTTATAATTTCAGGGATCTGGAAAACAAGGTCAGAAAAGCACTAAAAATAAAAGGTGCGAAATACATCCAGATTTTTGCCTCCTGTCCGACCGGCTGGAGAATTCCCGAAAAAGATGCGATTAAAATTACAAAATTAGCAATTGAGACCGGAATATACAAGGTTTTTGAGATAGAGAACGGAAAATTTAATTTAAATTATAAGCCCGCAAAGCGAAAAAAGGTTGAAGAATATTTAAAGGTGCAGGGAAGGTTTAAGCATTTAACGCAGCAACAAATAGATGAAATCCAGGATGGGATTGACAAAGAATGGCAAGAGTTGGAAAAGGTGAATGTATCAGCAGTCACTATCTGATGCTGGGCTTAAAGAGAAGCGCCTCTGAACAGAAAATAAAAGACCGTTACAGGGAACTTGCAAAAATTTATCATCCCGATGTTAATCATTCTCCTGATGCAGAGGAAAAATTTAAGCAGATAAATGAAGCGTATAATTACTTAATTTCTCATATCGGAGATAAATCAGATAGTAATAATGATGAAATTTTTAATGAGATAAAAAGAACAAATAAAAAAGACATCGCGGATGAAATTTTAAAAGATATTTCAAAATCAGTAAAGAGAGATATTCTTAAAAATTTACAAAAATTTATGAAACAGAGAAATCGCATAATTTACACAGCAGCAGTTAAAGGAATAAAAAAGGAACTGAAAAGAAGATTTTAAATTTTCTGATTATAATGGATTGCTGTGCTGATTTCTACAACTGTTAAAAGACGAGGCAATCAATTGACTTTGTAACCAATTCTTATAGCATCTAAACTTGTTTAATCTCTCAAAAGGGCATTCTATATTTGTTATTATGCTTTTTTATTAAGTTAGGTGGCCC
Organism: Candidatus Altarchaeales archaeon A3; assembly: GCA_002083985.1. Classification (GTDB taxonomy): domain Archaea; phylum Altiarchaeota; class Altiarchaeia; order Altiarchaeales; family Altiarchaeaceae; genus Altiarchaeum. The sequence goes on along the minus strand of MTER01000172.1, from coordinate 1,898 downwards.
ATCATACACAAGTGTATTTTTTCTGGACAATTAACTTATTCATAGTATCTTTTTATGCCCTAATCATAATTTTATGAACATTTTATGTTAGCGCGGCAATCCGTTACAAAGAGAAAAGTTACAATTTTATTTATAAATTTTTAGCATATTTCAAAAATTTTCATTTTGTATTTATTTATCTGTTTAAAAAATTAAGTGTGAAAAGTGTGAAAAAATAACTACAAAATCAAATATAACTTCGCTTTGCCATCATTTAAAAATTTTAAAAGATTGAAAACTCGTAGTTTTCAGTAAAATCCAATTAGCCAAACAAATACTTCTTTTTTAAAATAATAAATGTAACTATTCAGCCACTCAAAAAAATTACAGGTAAATTTTTAATTTTTTGTATTTTTTTTTTTGAAATTTTCACAGGTAATTTAAAAATCCAATAGATTTTTAAAGATTAAAAACCTGCAGTTTTTAGTAATTTTTGCACCCTCTGAA
>MTER01000172.1:0-1392 GCA_002083985.1 Candidatus Altarchaeales archaeon A3 | reverse complement strand
ATGTCTAAAAACACCTTTAAATTTGTTTTTTTCTTGCCACCAAAATTTTACAATTTTCAGGGTCAAAACTCATAACTTTCAAAGATAGGTACTAATAAATTTATAAGAAAAAGAGAAAAAAACAAAAACAAAAAAATTTTAAATATTAGAAATAGAAATCCTTGGTGCCAAAGTTGTACTTCTGAAATATTTATTTCTTCGCACCTGCCTTTGGTTTTGCTTTCTTTTTGTCTGACATTTTATTTTTCTTGAGATTTTTTATCTAATTTATCTTTTACATTTGGAACACAATATAAACAAATATATAAATAATAAATTTATAACTAAATAAATTAAATTATAAATAAATATAACAATAGAATAAATAAATTAAATAAATTAAATTTTCGCCCTATAATTTATAAATTTAGAACGGTGGCTTTTCCATTGTTATTTCTATTGCAGACACCTTTGATGGTCCCCTTTGTTTTGCATGCTCGTCTGTTTCTCCCTCTCTTGCTCTTGCAGGTACTTCTTCTGTTTTAATTACAATGTTCTTTATTGCTGCATTTGGCAAATATCTGTTTCTTACAACCTCAACAATATCAATTGCCGTACTCATTGATCTTCCTCTTGCTTTTACTACGACGCTGTTTGTTTTTGTAAATTGAGTCATTACTGCCAGAACATAAGCCATAAGTTCCTTCTTTCCTACAAATACTGTATTGTTTTCTTCCATTTTATTTCATTAAGTTTTGTTTGTATTATTCCTTCAATCTTTCTTTTAATCCTCAACAGTAATTGCTCCTTCGGGACAAGCACTTTCACAGGCGTGACAACCTAAGCACTCGCCCATATCTTTTGCTATTTTTACCTTGTTTCCATCAATTTCAAACAGCCCTACTGGGCACGCATCTACACAGTCACTGCATCCCTTACACTTTGCCATACCAATTTTTACAGTCGCCATTTTTTCGTCGTTGATTTAGTTTTTATCTTTATTAATAATTATCATTTATATATTAAATTTATTTTTATTACATTTGTTAATTGTAGCCATATTAAATTTATCCTAATGATTTAAAAATTTTAAAAATTTTAAAATACACGGGCGATAGTGAGTGTATAATGAGTTTGAAGTAAATTTCTAATATTTATTTACAATATTTCAATTATTAATCAGATTAAAAATTATAAATCAACAAGTAAAAATGGGTATGGTTTCGGAATTCATGGAATTTTTAAAAGAGTACAAAATAATAGCTCTTGCACTTGCATTCATAATAGGCGTTGCTTTAACATCATTAATCAAATCACTTGTAGATAATATTATAATGCCGGTTATTACTCCTTTTATCCCCTGTGGAGCATGGAAACTGGCAAATTTAATAATCTGTCCCATTGTAATCGGCC
>MTER01000171.1 GCA_002083985.1 Candidatus Altarchaeales archaeon A3 | reverse complement strand
CAATCCGTTATAATCAGAATTTTTCTTATAAGTACTAGGTATTTTTTCCCACAACTTTTTGGCACTCAACCCCACTTAAAACATGCTAAGTTGGGGTTCAAAATTTAACAATTTTAAAATCACCTCGCGTACGCTCTGAAATTTCAAAAACTTCGTGTTTGAAATCACCTGACAATCAATGCATATTTTCCGCATAAAACCCTGACATTACTTCTTTCCTCAAGTTTCTTTGCAACCTCTGATTTTTCCGGATTTATGACTCCCAAGAATCCGCTGTGTGTCTCACTTGTCGGAACTTTGCAAACCGGACATCTTTTTACATCATCACCATATATCATAAAACATTTCCTGCACGCTCTGCTTTCACTCATTTTTATTTAATTTATTGTTGATTCATTATTTTTTCTTTTCCTTCTTTTCATCCTTTTCTTTTCCTTTCGGCTCTTCTTTCTGTGACTTACTTTCCTTTTCCTTCATCTTTTCATCTTTTTCGTGTATTTTTTTATCTATTTCTATCCATTCGTCCTTCCCCAAATACGGCTGTCGCATAGTTAAACCAATTTTAGTATAAAATATATCATCCTTCCAGCTTATTGTAGTGATTCTTGCTTTGACTTCATCCCCTGCCATAAGTTTTTTTCCGGTTCCTTTGCCGACTACCATTTTATTTCGTCCGTCATAACTTCCGTAATCGTCAAAAATCTGGGAAATGTGGCAAAGCCCGTCAAATGTTCCTATTTCAATAAAAACACCAAAGTCCATAATGCTTTTAACAAACCCTTTAACACATTCAAGATTTGTAGGAATCTCTGCAGCAGCAGTAAATCGGACCTCAAAATACACTCCTCCATCACCCTGAATTATTTTGCCTTCCCCTACATAATCTATTTTTTCAATTGCAACCATTACCCCTTTATTGCCATCTATCTCAAATATTCCTCTTGGCAGCCCTTTTTCAAGTTCTGAATATACTACTTTTTCAATATCCTCTCCCAATCTCGCTGCCGGAACCCTGACAAAATCCTCTGCGGTTATTAAATAATACATTTTTAAGTTAAATTTAAATTAGAAAGATAAATTACTATTTAGATAATAAATTTTTTGATGTTTTCCATAATTCATAAATTTCATCAGGAGTTAATTCGTATATTCTTTTTCCGTAAAAATTTCTTAAAATTTTATTTCTCCTGTTGAACATCTCTTTAACAAATTTTATAAATTTTTCTTCTGCAGGAAATTTTTGCACGACTTTAACAATTACCGAATCAATGGCAGGAACCGGAAAAAATACATTTCTGCCAATATAGTCCAAAATTTCAACATCAGATGATGCCTGCACAATTACGGATATTGCTCTGTAGTTTGTCGTCTTTGGTTTTGTTATTAACTTTTCTGCGAATTCCTTTTGTTCAACGAGGATTGCTGTGTTAAATTTGTGGGTTAAAATTTTTTCAGTTATTTTGCGAGATATGGAATACGGAAGATTTGCTACGATTTTGTCAAATTCTGGAAAGGAAATTTTTATAGCGTCGCCTTTGATTATATTAACTTTTGAATCGTCTTTGAACCTTTTAATGAGAAAATTGACAAGCCGTTCGTCTCTTTCTATCGCTATGACTTTCCTGCATCTTTTTGATAATTCAGTAGTTAAATTTCCCGTCCCGGCACCGATTTCAAGCACAATTTCATCATCTTTCAGGTCAGCATAATCACAAATTTTTCGTATTAAATTTTTATCAATCATGAAATTTTGATTCATCGTTGATTTTTAAATTTTATTTTAAATTTTATGTGCTCGTTGAAAGCAAATAATCATTGTTTGTTTGAAAGCAAATAATCATTGTTTATTGCTTTAAAAGACATTCTTCCTTTTAATGTTTGTGAATATTTTTCCCGGACAGGTCTTATTACGATTCCTTCTTTTTGATGGGTTGTTCCTTCATATAAGCCCTTTGCTCTTTCAAGCAATTGTTCAACACTCCAATTTTTCGCCACTGTAATTTCTTCAACAGGCACATTTGGTAATTCCAAATCCCTGCAAAATTTAATAAAAGGAAGGTAATCCAAATATTTGCCTTCTTTAATATCAAACACACTAAAAACAAACCATCCGTGTTTTTTAAGCCCAAGATGATTTTTTGCTATGCCCGGTCCAACAGCTTCTCCCTGAATTGCGAAATATCTGGTTAATGAACAAAGTTTTTCTTTTAAGTTATAGTCCTTAACAATATTCCACAAAGTATTTTGAGCGTTTTCTTTTAATTCAAGATTTCTACTGCAGACACCTAAATGATCTTCAAAAAGATAAGCAGTCATGCTCATTCCGTCAAGTTTTGTTGTGATATAGACCTCTTCTCCGTCTATTTCCTTTAACACATCCGGAAAGGACTGAATGCGCATCTCATCTGTTTTGGGAATGTAAGAAGGGAGTAATCCAACGGCGTCTCCACTGATAACTGCTGGAATCACCGGTTCATATTTTTTTATTTTCAATAAGACGGAAACATCCGTTCCGATATCCTGCTCAAAACAAACGGGCTCTTCTTTTAAATTTTCATCGTGTATTTCATCCAATGTTGAAAAAGGAACTATAAGGCCCTGACTAATTTGTCCTCTGAATGTCATTGTCCTTAGCCGATATTCCTGTTTGTCTGTGTTTTTGAAAAGAAATTCCGACCAAAAGACCCTCGGAATCAATGAATCAACTTCAAAATAAATTACCAAATCACCGGATTTATATTTTCCTTTTTCTACAACACATTCCCATCCTAAAACCCGCGCCATTTCAATTTTATCGGCGTCAGGAATTAATTTAATACCCTCTATTTTTTGTATTGATGCAAGTTTTCGGTCCATTTTATTATGCTTTATTTTAAATTTTCCCCACTATAAACAAATGCACTAAAACTATGCAAAGTCCAACCTTATAATATCTTCATTGATTAAACCGTATGTTTTAAGCATTGTTCCATTTTTTAAAAGAGCTGCTCTTTCCCGATGATAATTTTCAGGATGATAAGAATCAATAGCATCTGCATAGTCAGATAACAGTTTTTCTAATTCTTCTTTTGAAAGTTTGGTAAAGTCAATATTCAAATCAAATTATTCTGCTGTTTCTATGAGTTCAAACCACATTCAGCGGAGGTCACTTTTAATATGTTTTTTGAAGGGTTTATTCCCTTTGAGACAAGTATCTCGGAGATATTCATTTTCTTGTATTAAAATTATTTTTTCCAACAACAAACGACTTATTTATAATCATTCATCCTTAGTGAATTTTTACATATTTAGTTTTCCGTTTTTGATAAATTGACATCAGCATCTGTTTTTCTCTTTGATTTTTTGTTCTTGATAACGCAAACAGCAAAATTTGAAATTCAAAAAGCATTGTCCCTTTTTCAGTGCCGCCTTTGTTAGAAGCATTTCTTTTGTTACAAAATCCCATTCCTTGTTTATTGCGGTTGCATTTATCATTCATGTTATTTTTAATTTTGTTTTAAATTTCTGTTAGTAATAAGTATTGCCGGTTAATAAATAACTGAAGTTTTGCGTTTTACTTTTTTGACAGGTTAAAGCTCGCTGTATATTTACCTTTATAAAATACCAAAAAAATGCCAAAAAACTAATTTTTATCCGAGTAAATTTTTCAAAACGCAAAACTTGAGTAAATAATAAAACTCAACGAACTTTAAATTTTATTTTATTATCGCCGCAAAATTAATTTATCAAGTTCTAATCTGTCAGAAACGGGATTTTCATCCTTATAACCAACTGCAATTACAGCAACCAATTCGTATCCCGGTTTGTCAATATTCAAGACATCATTGACTTTTTCCTTGTTTTTTAAAATTTCTCCGAGCCAGCATGTTCCTAAATTTAAATTTTCTGCCATTAACAGCATATTCTGAATACACGCACCAATAGCAAGTAAATCCTTTGTTCTGTCATAACATGCATCACTATCCATAAATACACAGATGCAAACATTACTTTCAGTTATGCTATTCCTATAAGAGGTAAATTTTGAAATTTTGTCTTTTTCGCCTGCTCTCAACACGCAAAATCTCCACGGCTGATTATTTAATCCAGATGGCGCCCATCTCCCAAACTCTAAAATTTTTGTTATCTTTTCTTCTTCAACTTCCAAATTTTTAAATTTCCTTATGCTCCTTCTGCATTTTATTAAAATTTCCAAATTTTCCATTTGCAATATTGTAATTGTATTTGTAAATATTTATATATAAAAAATTATTTATAGTGAATCCTCTATCTTTTGATATAATAAATATTGTGATTTATGTGGTTTTACATAAGAGTAAATTTAAGTAATCAAAAGTTGAAAATTTCACTATAATTAGGAACCCTCGCTGTCAATAAGATTTTTATCCTCATTTTAGATTATTACTTTTATAGTACTTAATAATTTTTGATAATCCTTCATCAGTTGTAAATTCGGATTTCCAACCAATATTCTCAAGTTCAACTGTGTCTGCTACCGGGTTCATTATTTCATCACACCTATAAGGCAATGTTCCAAAATTTAAAATAGTGTCGCTGTTTGATAAAATTTTTATTTTTTCTATCATTTCTCTTACTTGAATACTTTTACCATTCCCAACATTAAAAACTCGATATCTAAAACTATTTTCTAAACTAAATTTAATGACTTTTAAATATGCTTCAACAACATCTGAAACATAAATAAAATCCCTTTTTTGATGACCAAAAGTTAGA
>MTER01000170.1 GCA_002083985.1 Candidatus Altarchaeales archaeon A3 | reverse complement strand
ATGTTAAACACCACAACCAAGATAAGGTTCATGGGAAATGGAACTATAAAATTATTCCAAATTGATTAAGTTATTTCGTTACAATTACTTAGAAGAAATCTTAAAATTTATGTATTGCGAAAAAAAGTCACCTATTTTTTACGCCATCGGTAAATTATTGAGTTTTTGACAAAAATTACGAGTTTATGGATGGATACTACTTAATATTTTTTATATTGTAGATTAATTATGCAATTAGACACTATCAACTACACCTTCCCCAGAATTTCATCCCCAAGCGATACATCATACATTGCTTTTTTCCATTCAGCTATTCTTAAAAACAAGTATGTTACTACTAATAAAAATGATGATGCAATCAGAAATAAAAATGAGAATGCACTGCCCTGAAGTGCCAGCATAATTTTGTCAATTTCATCAGTTTTTTCTTTGCACTTATTTGCCAGTTCATATTCATTATGCGACTTATAAATAGCAGATGCGTCACTAAATTGTTCCCGTGCGGAACCAAATTTAACAATCACCTCAATTTTTTCGCTCATACTCGCATTTTCAACATTTCCAGTTGTTATATTTGTTAAATTTAATTCGCTTAAACCGTCGTTCATTAACATCATTGCCTTTATCATATCTTTATTATACTTTTTTTCTGTTTCATCCGCCGAGACCTTTAAAGATGTTGCCAGGACCGCTTCTTCGCAAAGTTCATAGCCCAGCGACGCATTTCTATAATAAGAAATTTTTTTTCTGGTTACATCATCAGTATTTCCCAGATTTTCAAAGAACATCGCAGTATCATAAATAAATTTATTGAGCAGCACATTGGCACTTTCCACTGCATCTATCTCTTCAATATATTTCGGATTTTTTGGAATTTGTGCTCTTAAATTTGCACAATCCCTTATTGCTATTTCTTTTGCGTTCAAATCGCCTCTTTTGCCATTCAGATAAATTTTATTAAACTCAACGAGAAAATTTTTTGTTTCCGATGCAAAAATTTGCATATCCTGTGATAAATTTTTCCTTTCGGTTGTGTAAAGCATTATCAATACATCCTGCTTTATATCATCAACCTCTGAATATTCAAGACCTGCCTCGGGATTTAAATTTCTCAAATCGCCGACTATGTCTGCATCTTCTGCATCCGCATCGCTTATATTATAAATTATGCAACAACCCGAACAAACAAGGAAACAAACAAGTAATAATGAAATTTTTTTCATTTTATATTTTTTTTAAATTCAAAGTAAAGTAAATTAAATAAATTAGAATTAAAATAAAATAATCTTCTTTTCTTAATTTGTTTTATTTTACAGATAACAAAAAATTTATAAATTTAACAAAATGGGCATATTTGATAAAATTAAGAGGGCATTTGATTTTGAAATGTGGAAAAGGAAAAAAGAAGATAAAACAACACAGGATCTTGACCTTCCGCTGACATTTAAAGTCGGAAGTGTGGGAGAAATTTTGGGGGATGAATTCGAGGACTTAGGACAAGTCAGATATGAATGGGGCGGCGGGATGTGGGATGAATGCCTGCTTGAAATGAAAGACGGAAAGAAAAAATGGCTGCTCGTTGATGAACCGACATTTATCATGTTCAATGAAGAAATTTCTATACCTGCGGGAAACATTAATAACGGATGGAATCTGATAAACAACAGGAAAATTTTTGTTGAATCAAAGAGGAAGGCAACGGTAACGAATACGGCGGGCTATGCAGAAATTAAAGTTGGAACTGATGTCCATTGCTATGACGGCTATGATGAAGGCAAAAATTTTGTATTTGTAAGGGAATATCTTGGCAAATACGAAAAAAACACTGTAATGAGAACTGGAAGAAAAATCAGCAAGTTTGAAATAGAAGTGTATGGATAAAGAGGGGCAGATAATATAAATTTTAGATAAATAAATTTAGTTATAGGATTTTAATTTATTTTGTAATTTTAATTAAAAATTTAATAAATAAATAAATAAATAAATAAATAAATAATAAAACTTTAATAAATATAAAATGGCATTTTTGCACGACCCGATGACCGTATTTGAAGTCCTTTATAGCGCAGTAATAATTATAGGAATTGTAGTGATTAGCGGATTTTGTTTAACCCTTGCAATCTTTCCGAAAAGGGATGAAATTGAGATAATTGAACGACTTGGATTGAGCGTGATATTGGGATTTACGCCGTTTGTATTGCTGTATTTCTTTGATAAAAATTTTAATGTTCCGATAAATTTCATAACAAGCGTTTTGTTTGTTCTCATTGTCTGTATCGGAGGATTGGCAGTATGGGGGTGGAGAAGGGGCATAATAAAACAAAAGGTCTAAAATTACAAATTTGATAAATTATAAATTAATCATAAAAGGTGGATGTTAAAGCACAACTAAAAAGGGACTATCGGTTACAAGTTTTCTTTCTTTAAAAAAGAAAGATACACCTCCCTTCGTTCGTGCATTTCAAACAAGTTTAAAAAATCCTGTGAAAAGAAAGAAAAAGTAAACCGTTGAAATTAAATTTTAAAATACATAAAAAGTACAATAAAAGAATATATTAAAGCATAAAGTATAAATTAATCATAAAAGATGGATGTTGAAGCACAACTAAAAAGGGACTATGTTCTTAATCTCGTTAAAAAAGATAAAAGAATAGATGAAAGAAAATTTGATGAATACAGAAAAATTTCTATAAAAAAGGGTTTTGTTGAAGGAAAAGCAGAGGGTTCCGCTTATGTAAAAATTGGTGATACTGAAGTGCTGGCTGGTGTAAAAATAGATGTAGGAACACCATTTCCCGATACACCTGATGAGGGAGTTATGAGTGTCGGTGCCGAGTTTAGGCCAATTGCATCTTCTTCGTTTGGTTCTGGCCCGCCTACACCTGCTGCAATAGAACTGGCAAGGGTTGTAGACCGGGGAATAAGAGAATCAAAAACAATAACAACAACTCAACTGCTCGTGCCAAACAGTGAAAGTACGGACAGTAATGGAAAGGTAACAAAAAAGGTATGGATGGTGCTTATAGATATTCACATAATAAATGATGACGGAAATCTGATGGATGCGAGTGGAATTGCAGCAATGGCTGCATTGCTTGATGCAAAACTTCCGAAATATGAAGGCGGAAAAAATGAATTTACAGGAGGACTTCCTATTGCAAAGATTGCAATTCCCGTAACCTTTACAAAAGTAGATAACAAAATTTTACTTGATGTTAATTCGGATGAAGAAACGGCAATGGATGCGCGACTAACAGTTACAACAACAGATACAATAAATGCAATGCAAAAAGGGGGAAAGGGAAAATTTACAGTTGAAGAAATAAATCAATGCGTGGATATTGCATTTATTAAGGCAGAAGAAATAAGAAAGATTGTTGAGGCATAAAAATCCATACTTTAAAAAATGGAAAATATAACTGATGCAAAAGTAAAAGATGCAAAAGAAGCCGTAGAAATAGTTAAAGATTTTTTTAGGAAAGTTAAAGGAGCAGAAATAAAAATGGGAACGAGGGAATTAATTGACTGGTTGAATTTTGGTGTGATTTCTGTTCAAGAGTTGTCTGGAGGAGAACTGACTTTGCCAAAGGGCTATAAAATAATATGTGATTTTACAGAAAATCTTTTTGGTGATAAAAAAGAGACATACGATGTTACTGTAGGTCTTAACGGAGAGGTAATATCCGTTAAAAGAATAATAGAAAATGAACAAATTTGATATAAATCCAAAAGAGATAGTAATTGATACAGGTCCATTATTGGTCCTTTTATCAGGACATTATGGTCACAATACCATAACAAAATTTGGTTATACAAATGATGACATTATATTATTAGGAGAATTTCTAAAAAAGGTCACAAAAATTTTTATTACGCCCTATGTCTTAGCAGAGGTATCAAATTTAGTAAATACTAAAATTGAAAAAGAATTTTTTTCGGATTTTATAAATTTTTCAAAATATATGTTGCGTGGATTAAAGGAAGAACATATTGATAAAGACACGATTTTAGCAAAAAAAGAACTTCCCAAGTTTGGGTTTACTGACGCATCCTTGCTGGAAGCTGTAAAGGGAAATAAGTTGCTGCTGACCAATGACCTTTTGTTGTATTATTATTGTAGAAATGTTAATATACCTGCATTTTGTCTAAAATATAATATTCATTAGTATTGGCTGCAAAGTAGATGCACAACCAAATTAAAGGTCATCATTTTGTGAAGAATATTTGTGTATGTGGTAATATTTAATTCGGCCAATAGCAGATAGTCATGATATTTTTTGATATTTTAATAAAATATCTCAATAGATTATTAAAATGAAAAAAGTAAGAGCAATTGTGCTTTTGGGATATAATTGTATAAAAACTTATTAAATTAATTTTATATCTGAAAATGAAAACCCAAATATCTCAATACCCAAGATTAGATGAGGTGTTAATGGTTGAAGAAATAATAAGAGAACACAGCGGAGAGTTCAGAAAGAAGCAGTTATGGAAAAGTTTGCCTGAAAAAGTTACATATCGGACCAATTGTACAATGATTGATTATCTGTCAGGATTCTGAAAAAATCGCAGTGGATAAAGAGAGAAAAATTGATGGGGCATATAACCTCAAACTTATGAAAAAATACTTAAAGTCAGAATTAGCAATAAGATGATATAATTTTAAAAAATACAAATGAAAAAAGTAAAATCAATTGTGCTTTCGGGATATAATTGTATAAAAACTTATTAAATTAATTTATATCTGAAAATGAAAACCCAAATATCTCAATACCCAAGATTAGATGAGGTGTTAATGGTTGAAGAAATAATAAGAGAACACAGCGGAGAGTTCAAAAAGAGACGGTTGTGGGAAAGTTTGCCGGAAAAAGTTGCATATCAGACCTATTGTACAATAATTGATTATCTGTCTGGTTCTCAAAAAATCGCAGTGGATAAAGAGAGAAAAATCGGATGGACATACAATCCAAAACTCGTGAAAAAATACTTGAAGCCAGAATTAATAGTAAGATGAAATCGCGCGTCGTCATTGCGGACAAAAAACTCAAAAATGTATTTGAAAATCTAAAAGATTCAAAAACAGAAGATAGGAAGTTATATGAAAGATTAAACAGAGCATTTGATGATCTCGCAGATGATTCGTTTTGTGGAATACAAATACCTAAAAAACAGATACCTAAGGAATATATCAAAAAATATGGCATAGATAATCTCTGGAAATATAATCTTCCAAACGCATGGCGACTGATTTATTCTGTTGTGGGAGATAATGTAACAGTGATTTCCGTTGTGATAGAATGGATGGACCATAAAAAATATGAAAGGCGATTTGGGTACTAAAAATATATTAGACATGTTGTAAATTAATTTGACTCATATTTTTAATGTCGCGAAGTTATCATAAAATTCAAAATTTTTCGCTATCATTTCAAAAATTTATTTTTGAAATATGCTGAAAACCAGAAGTTTTCAATCTTTCAAAATGCCGAAGCATTCCGAATGAAATGAGGTTATTTTGAAATGAGGGCGAAGCGATTTCAAAAATGAAATTTTTGAAATATGAGAGTGAAACGAACTTAACTTATCACAAATTTAAAATAAGGACCAATATAATTTAAACAAGTAATAAAGTTAAGTTATAGGTTTTAATTTACAACAAGTATATTTTAAAAAAGCCAAACATAAAAGGCAAATAACATAGGCAGAACGAAAATGAAAAAAGTAAAATCAATTGAATGCCAACTTTTCTCTCTTTAAGTAAGAGAGAAAATACTGCGAAAAAAGTAAACTTTAGAAGTTTAAATTTTAAAAATAAACAGGACTTACGCAGTTCATCTTGTAAACAAACTTAAAAATTCAAGAATTTATATATGTTTTGCGTAAGTATTGATAAAATTATTTGTTTATCTGCTTAAAAAATTAAGTATCAATAATATGAAAAAATAACTACAAAACAAAATACGACGAAGTAAAAATTCAATTAGCTAAATAAATACAAATAAAATTATACCCTCATCATATTCATGTATTTCAAATAAATCTGAAATGAAAAAAGTAAGAGCAATTATACTTTC
>MTER01000169.1 GCA_002083985.1 Candidatus Altarchaeales archaeon A3 | reverse complement strand
TTGATGCTATGAACGCTCAACTGACTGACGGATTAAAAAATTTTGATTTTGTCAAAAATATAAACTCATCGGGAAATAATTTAAAAATCAGCACTTATGGTAAAAACAAAAGGGAAATTTCAAAATTTATAACAGATAACGGATATGTAATACTTAAAATGCAGGAAAATAAGAAAACATTAGAGGATGTTTTTGTTAAACTTACCGAACAAAAATGAACATAAATACAAATACGCTCAATGTAATAAAAGTCATAGGAAAAAAGGACTTCACAGAAACATTTAAATCATTCGGAGTATATATCTTGATATTTATAATTTTTCTATTTTCGTTTATAGGACTTTATATTTTGAGCGAAGTAGGAAAAGACGAAAAAGTAAATATATTGTATGGAGTAGGTGCTGAAACATCAGTGATAGTAAATGGTTTATTTATGTTTACGGTTGTTTTGGTTTCTTTTCTTTATATAGGAATAAGTTCGGTTACTACAATTGCAAAGGAAAAACAGGAGAGAACAATTGAACTGTTATTTTATTCTCCTGTTGATGAATTTTCTTTTATTGCAGGAAAATTTTTGGGAAAAATTTTAACTTATCTTTTAATTTTGCTGCTCTCGGCAATATTTTTCATACTTGTTTGTCTCGCTTTTTCAATTCAGATAAACATCATTGATATTTTAAAGGTTGCAGTTCTTTCAATATTTTTAATTTCCTGTGTCATAGCCGGTGGTTTATTTTTATCAGCATTGAGTTCAAATGTTACTACTTCTATATTTGTCCTTATCGGAGTTACCATAATTTTAACCATTATTGAAGTTATTGGGAGCATTTTAAATTTCCTGCCATCTGACCCGACATCTTTAATCGGAATTTTAAAAGACGGGGTTTCAAATATTCTGTCATTAAGCCAGTATATTTCTCCATTTTCATATTACGGCATAGGAGCAGATGCAATCGGAAAAAATGACAATACACAATTATTTTTGAGTATGCTTTATTCAACTGCATATTCTTTGATATTTTTAATGCTTTCAATAATTGTTTTGATGAAAAGAGGAATAAAGTAGGGCAAAGTAATAAATTTTAAAATAAAACGTAACTATTCAGAGGGTACAAAAATTACTAAAAACAGTAGGTTTTTAATCTTTAAAAATCCATTGGATTTTTAAATTACCTGTGAAAATTCCAAAAAATACAAAAAAATCAAAAAATTTACTATTGATTTTTGGGGTGGCTGAATAGTTACAATAAAACTTTAAAAAGATAAAAATATTGCCATAAACCATAAGTTGGTACAATAGAGTTGTTGCAAATTTTAAAGGTGATTTTAAAATCGCAAAGATTTTAAAATATCCAAACGAAGTGAGGTTAAAATTAATAAAATTTAAATGTGAAAAAGTTATTTCGCAACATGTCTATTCTGAACATATTGCGTAAAAATATGATTTTTTACCACCTATATTGAGTAAGGTTAGTATTCTTATAAAATTTTTATTTTGGGAAATTTATAAATTTTTCACCATCCAGAATTCAGACCTTTTATAATTAAATTTCCTGTAATATTCCCTGGCTCCAATTCCGCTCATCACCGAAATTTTTTTCGCATCAAATTCTTCCTTTGCAATTCTTTCCGCCTCCATCAATAAATTTCCTCCGAAGCCCCTGTGCTGGATTTCAGTTGCTTTTGCTTTTTTCCCAATCTCAACCTCTTTCCCGTAAATATGTAATTCCCTGACAAATACATTTTTTGTTTTATTAAAATTTGAAGGTATCCTCAGCCGCAAAAATCCGATAAGCAAATCAGCTCTGACATCTTCATAGCTCATAAAAATTTCCTGCCCTCCTGATGCGTTATAGTTCTCACGCAGCAATTTCACGCTGTCAAAATCAATGATTTCATTCCTGACCCCCCTGTGCCTTATTTCTACACATTTTAAATTTTCTGATTTTAATTTTTCGTCAACTAACTGCTCCAGATTACTTGTTTTAATTCCTGCCTCAATCATATAAGCAGGAATGTCCCGCATTACTCTCATCACTCTAACCCATTTCGGAAGTGCTGCCATAACATTTGTTATTAACCGGACAGCATTTTCCGTTGTTAACGGTTCAAAATTTCCCTTAATGTATGCATCATAAAATTTTGTTCCTTTGATTATCAAAGTCGGATAAATTTTTAACATATCAGGCATGAAATTTTCATCTGCGACAATTTTCTTAAATCCCCTGAAATCAATCTCCCTGCTGTATTCGGAATTTCCAAGCAATCCGGGCATCATATGGTAGCAAATCTTTAATCCGTAATCCTTTAATAGAGCGGTTGATTCAATAACATCTTTCACATTATGCCCGCGATTGACACAAGAATAAATGAAATCATACGGGCTTTGAACTCCCATCTCAATCCTTGTCGCCCCGCATTTAAGCATCCTTAAAATTTCTTCTTTTTTTGCATAATCAGGCCTTGATTCAAAAGTCAATCCGACGCATCTTATTTTTGCTTTTTCATTCGCTCTTTGAATTTCTTCCCGATAATAAAATTTGTGAAATTTTCCTCCGTCGCTTTTCTTCTTATCTTCATTATAAATTTCAGTAAATTTTTCCTCTCCGGATTTTTCAATAGTCGTTAAATTTTCATAAAACTCATTCATTGCCTGAATGCATCGCTTTGAAAAATATTCCATATAATCAATATCCTGGGCAGGCAGGGTTCCGCCCATAATTATTAACTCAATTTTATCAACCGCATGCCCAAGTTTGTGATACTGATACAGCCGGGAAGTTGTTTCAAGATAGGAATCAAAGTGACACTGAATGCCGCGCATCGTTGACGGCTCTTTTCCAGTATAACTTTGGGGAACATCAATTTCTACACCTCCTGGACAATAGGCACATTTTCCGTGTGGACATCTCGTTGGCATTGTCATACAGGCAATTACAGTAACTCCTGAATAAGTTCGGGACGGCTTCTTTTGTAAAATTTTTAAAATTTCATCCCTTTCATCTGGATAAGCACACTGCAAGATTTCTGGATTATTCAGATATTCGGCAATACCATATTTCTCGCAATAGTATGCCTTTTCTTTTTCAAGTGCGTCCCTGCTTATGATTCTGCAGCTTAAAATTTTTTCAATTACCTCCCTGCATACCTTTTTCCTGTTTTCAGTGTCTTTTTCATGAACTTTAATATCCATAGCCGTAAAGTTTATTTAAATTTTCTCAGGATTTACATTCCACATTCCGATTTTATCTTTAACAATTATACAAATTCCTTTTATTACATTAAATTTCTTTCCGAATTCAATAACTTTTTGAATTGTGTTTTCATTGTTTTTAACCGAATTTCCGAGCGATGTCGCGAATGCATCAGCAATTGCCGGACTGTTTGCTATAATTGTTGTCGCATCGCTGTCTCCGAAACTCATTGAAGGTCCTACAGATGCAGATGATGTGCATATACCTAAAATTTTGTCAGGGAATAATTTTGCAGGATTTAAAGATATGAAAAATTTGTTTGAAAACGGTGAATTTCCAGCATAAATTTTGATTTTAAAGTCCTTGTTTCCGAATAAAGCAATATCGCCTCCGTTTTCAATAATTCCGCTGTCAAATTTATCAACATAGCCATTACATAAAATTTCTGCAATTGCTCCTGCAACACTTGTCATCGGACCTACATTTGCTAAATTTGAAGCATAAAGCATTTTTTTGATAATCTCTTCGGGACTATCAATTTCAACTGGTTCAAGAGAATACTTAAATAATAAATTTTTTGCTATTTCTTTCTCTATTTTACTTCTTTCCTCAACAACTATCTTGAAAATTTCTCTGAAAATTTCTCTGCCTTCAATTTTTGCGCTGTCTTTGTACAAGGTAATATTCAGAATTGTATTTTTATAGGTTAGATTCATATTTTTAATTTTAAATTTCTATCACCTGTTATCTTTTATATGGTTTTTTTCTTTACATCTCTTTTGTGTTTTGTTCCGCGAGTCGGACAATTTTATCAATTTGCTTTTTTCTGGTTTCTTCTGTTTTTGCACGGGTAACTAACCGGATATACCTATTCTGATATGAGTTTCCAAATTTCGTCCAATTTTCACATGCTTTTTTGTTTTTTAGCAGAGCTTCCTTCAAATCCGCAGGTATATTTGGCTTTGTCTTTTGTCCATAAGCGTCAAACCACCTCCCACTACTTTTTGCAGCTTCAATTTTAGTTAATCCTACATCAGTCATCCTGCCCTTATTTATCATTTTTTCTGCTATTCTTTTATTTACAATTGACCAGACACTTTTTTCGTTGCGGGGAGTAAAACGATGAGTAAATTTCTCATTATCTTTTCGTTTTTTAATGCCGTCTATCCAGCCAAAACATATTGCTTCTTCAACGGAATCATTATAAGAAATGCTTGATTTCTCTATTGCTTTTTTGTAAAAAATAAGCCAAATTTCTTTTTTATTTTGGTGATGTTCTGACAGCCAATTTCGCCATTCTTCTCCTACATATAGAGTTTCTGTTATTTTCATAATGTTTATTACCCTTTACTATATTTTATCTAATTTGTTTGCCAATACCGTAAGATAAATTTTTGATGGTGTAATTAACAGGTGACCGTTGGTGATCACCCCTGTAAATCGAAAAAATTAAAAGCAATATTTTAAAAATTCCCCTTAAAAGAAATCTTAAAATTTATGTATTGCGAAAAAAAGTCACTTATTTTTTACGAAATTTTTAATCACGTTCCATTGCTCTGGATTTAAGTGTTTTTGGTATTAACTCAACGGCATATCTTAAAGCAGTGCGCGGCATTATCTTTCTGTTTTTTACAACATACTCAAATATTTCCTGTTGATGACACCTGCTTGCTTCTTTTAGCAACCATCCGTATCCTTTTTGCACCATATCTTCCTTATCTAATAATAAATTATCAGTTATTTCTAAAATATCGGCCAAAAATTTACCTTTTTTAGCAGGAATAATAAGAGATACCGCCGCTGCTCTTTTCAGCCAGCAATTATCTGATTTGCTCCACTTTTTTAATTCTTTAATACATTCGGGATATTTTTCAATAAATCTCCAGACAGAATGATTACAAAAACTATCACATTTTGCCCAGTTATTGATGTATTTTTTAATCCAGTTCTCAAATATCCCCATATCTATTGGTTCAAATTGATCTACTAAATTTGGAATCCAATAGGAAACAATAAATGCCTCTTCACAATAATCCGAAGCATAAAGCTTTTCACAAAATGAAAAAATTTCTTTTTTGTTTAATTTCTTAACTTCCTGCAAATATTCTTTAGCGATCTTGCCAACTATTCGTGTTTTTACACCGTAACATTTAACTGGTTTTTTAAAAAACCGCTGAAAACTTTGTTTGGTTTTTTCATCAGCATTTGTTTTAAGTTCGGTTCTAATTTTTTGAACGAGAGTGTTCATGTTATTTAATATAATATTCTTCGCCTATATTTAATAAAACAACTTCAACATCAGATTTTGCCTCAACTTTTTTCATAAATTCTGTAGGTTCTTCTTTCTTTTTGAAGTGAAAAGGTATAACAATTTTTGGCTTAATTGCCATTACAGCATCAACTGCTTCATCAATATTCATAGTAAATGTCCCCCCAATTGGTAAAAAAGCGATATCCACTTTTCCAAATTCGCTCATTTCTGGTATGACATCCGTATCGCCTGCGTGATAGATATTTTTTCCGTCTATCGTAAGCAAATAGCCAACACATTCTCCCTTATGATGAACTTTGTGAGTGGATTTTCCGCTCGGCGTATTATACGCATATACCACTTTAATTTTTATTTCTTCCACCTTGTGTTCATCGTTGGGGTTCACTTCCTCAAAATGCCTCCTTATTAATTCCGCACATTTAGACGGCGCAAAAATTCGCGCATCTTTTGTTGCCAGACGATTCAGTGTAGCGGTTTTGATGTGGTCTTGGTGATGATGAGTAACAAGAATGATGTCCGCCTTGGGCAAATCTGCTTCGGGCAAGCCGTCCATCTGATCGGGGTAGTGGCTAAAAATTATTTTCTTTGGATAATTATCAAAATTTTTCTGTATCCATGCAGGATCAACATAAATAATTTTGTCTTTAGTTTTTATCAGTAGCCATGACGGCGGAAACCATGTAATTGTTGTCATATTTTTTGTACTTAACCAAGTTGTTTTATTAGCCAATTTATCCTGTCAGTTGTTGCTGTGGCATTCAAATGAATTGCGTGTCCTTCATCATAATATTTCACTTCCTTGTTGCCATTGGTTTTTTCAACTAATAAATCTGCATTTTCTTTCGGAACAAATGATTTGTCTTTCTTGCCAAACTGAAAAAGAAAAGAAGTATTATTCGCCATTTCCAAATATTTTATCGGAGCCAAATCGGACATGTTTTTGAAATATGCCAGTAAGTCAGCATCAGTCATTTTTTTTCTTAAAGTGAACCAGTCAGAAAAGTCAGAAATAGCTGCCATAAAAACGCATGCTTTAATATTTTTTTCAATACCTGAAAGGACTGCGTTAAACATTGCCCCAAAATCATGTCCAACAAGGGCGATTCTGTTAACGTCTATTTCTGGTTGAGTGCGAATCCAGAATAAAAAATAACGTAATTCAACGATTTGCTGAATTACAATTTGCCTATCATGTTTATAGTCATCACCTTTCCACTTCATACGGGTTTTTGGCCAGTTTGCAAAAACAGTATCAATCAGAAGGCACACATATCCTTTATTGCAAAGCTGTTCTGCCTCGGATAAAAACTCTGTTTTATTTGCATCATGCTTGTTTGCCAACCAATGCGAATATAGAACACAAGGATATTTCCCCTTTTTTTTGGGTTTCAAATAAAAAGCAGTTAAAGCATCATTTGAAGGAGTGGAAATACTTATTTCACTAATTGATAAGGTCTTCTTGTCAAGATACTTTATTAGTTTCATTTCTGGAATATTGCTTTCCACTATCTTGAAAATATCTTTTCCCATATTTTTAAATATTTCGTTTGTCATTTTTATATTTATTGGT
The DNA here is from genome assembly GCA_002083985.1 of Candidatus Altarchaeales archaeon A3. Lineage (GTDB taxonomy): Archaea > Altiarchaeota > Altiarchaeia > Altiarchaeales > Altiarchaeaceae > Altiarchaeum. The sequence continues at coordinate 2,277 of MTER01000169.1, read as the reverse complement.
TGCATATATTAGACATGTTGCGAAATAATTTTCAATTTATTGTTACAATATATTAACAACAATTATGAATTTTTTCTACCATAAAAAAATAAATTTTTAAATAGTTCATCTATTGTTATGGTATAAAATAGCATATATCCTCTATTTCGCAACAACTCTATTATTTAGAGAAATTTAATTATTAGACGTGTTGCAAATTAATTTGACTCATATTTTTAAGGTCGCGAGGTTGTCATAAAATTAAAAAATTTTTCGCAGTCATTTCAAAAATTTATTTTTGAAATATAAGATAGGACTTACGCATTTCACCTCGTAAAAAAACTTAAAAACCAAAAATTTGTATTGATTTTGCGTAAGTCCTAATAAGAGCAAAGCGAAATTAGCACAAACAGGACTTATGCAATTAACATGGTAAAAGGATTTAAAAAATAAGAATTTGTATCTGTTTTGCGTAAGTCCTAACAAATTTAAAATAAGAGCTAATGTAATTTAAACAAGTAATAATGTTAAGTTATAAGTCTTAATTTGCAACAAGTCAATTGAATTAAGTAATATGGATAAATCTCAAGATGTCCTTTAGGGCCATATTCAGTATGTTTAACTACCAATCTTCCTAAATCGTACATATTGTCTACTTCTTTCAAGTTGAATAAATAAATGTAACCCCTACCTCCGGCGACCAAATACCTATCTGACATATGAACAAATGGAATAGGGCATTCAAATCTTTGTATAATCTCAGTTTTTCCTTCTTCATCCATATTTATTGTCCATTGTTTTCCTGGTTTTTCCCTCATTGCTTTATATTTTATTTTCAAATTTCCGTCAACATCAAATAAGCAGATCTCACCAACACGATCTCCGGACGATGAACAAATAGCAACATATTCTGAGCAAATATGGTGATAGCCCGAAGAAATTGGTACATTATAAACCCATTTTAGGTTCCCATAAATATCCAATAAACAAGTACCCCATCCATCACTTGTTCCAATATAACCTTTGTATATCTGAACAAATTCAACTTCAGATACTGTTTCATATTTCCATTTTAAGTTTCCATTTGTGTCAAATAAATAAACATAATGATTAGATGAACCTGCACATATATAGCCATTTGAAATACAAACAGATGTTACATGTCCTTCGCCCCCATTTTCTGGCATAACATCATATTTCCATTTTAAATTTCCATTTAAATCAAAAAGATATAAAAAACCATTCCATTCTGTGCAAGAACCAGCTGTGATATACCCATCATTAATATTTACTGATAAGAATGCTACTTTCTCTTTATGGAACTCGTTTGTATTTCTTTTCCACATTAAACACCCATTTATATCAAATAGATATATGCTGCGTAGATCGCATACAGCGACCCGTTTGTTCCATGCATCAATAGATCTAATCTCTTCATCCACCTTATATTTCCATTTCATGTTCCCCTCAATATCAAAACAATAAACATGACAGTCCATTGAACCTGCCATAATATGCTTATCAATTATACAACAGAAGGTAAACTTGTTGGTTTTATACTCCCAGAGTTTATCGCCCTTTGTACTAAATACATGAATTCCAATATCTGAACCAATCACGATATATTCCCCTTGTACACCAATACTCCATATATACTCTATGCCATCAATTTTGCGTACCCATTCTGGCAGGGTTTCTTTTAATTTGTTCTCCATCTTTTAATTTTTGGTAGTGATAAACATGTAACCTACATTTCGCACATCTGATCAAATTTTTTTAATTTCTGATTGTTTTTCGCAAAATTTAGACGAAAAATTTGTAAATTTTATCGTTTTTGAGAGGGATGTGCGGAAAGTCAGATAAATGAATATTTTTGTCAGAATAGTGGCGGCGATATCATAAAAATTTTATGACTATTGCTTAAAACAGTCTAAGCTATGGTTCAATTAAAGTATTAGTGGAGGGTATTTGCTCGGAAAAATTGAAGATAATGTTCATAAGAACAAATTATCTTATAGTGACTTATGGTTCAACGCAATAAAGGATGTATAAAACTGAAAAATGGATTAAGTAGCAATGAATAATAGACATGTTGCAAATTAATTTAAATTAGAAGTATTTAAATTAGAAGTATTTAAATTAGATAAATTTTTGAACGTTAAAAATTTGATTTTGTTTAAAAATTTTCCTGAAAAATTAGTTTTTCCATAATAATTTATTTTATTTTAAAAGATATATATGACGCATATTGATAAAATGAACCTAAATGATATAGCAAATATATTGCTAAAAGGGGAT
>MTER01000168.1 GCA_002083985.1 Candidatus Altarchaeales archaeon A3 | reverse complement strand
TTATGAATATATTGTCACCTCGCTTCGCTCGGAGATTTTAAATACATTTAAAATAACAATAGATTGAAAATTATTTCGCAACATGTCTATTTATAATCCTAATCAATTATATTAAAAGAAAGTTGGACTGCGTAAGTCCTAATTAAAATAAAATTTAAAGAAAATTGTTGAACGGTTAAGGAATCTAAGCCCGTTTAAATAAAACTTATAATAGATAAACTTTTAATAAAAATGAATACCTCTTTAGCTGAACGTTACACATATGGGGTGGGCTCAAGTCAATTGCAATTTAATGATGGAGAACTTGTAGGAGCATCAGCAGATTTTTTCTATGGCATTCCAGAAAGACAAAAAGAAATGATTGGTCTAATGCAAACACAAATAAAACTTCAAAAAACAGCTACTGACGATATAGTAGGGAGTAATATTGCATCTGCTGAAATTATTGCAAGCGAAATTGAAGAACAAACTTCTGCAATGGAATATGCAGTGAAAACATCTGCTGATAGGGTATTATATAAGTTGGAAGATCTTGAGGATAGTATTTGCGGGGAGTTGTCAAAGGTATCATGGGAACTGGCACAGATTGGTAACATCTTATCTAAAAAATTAAGTGATATCATTACTATACTTAAATCTCCAAGAAAAACAGAAGCGAGCGAATTAACACAACAAGGTGTAAGACATCTTGCTAATAATGAGATTTCAGAGGCAGAAGATCGTTTAATGAAAGCACTTGAAAAGGATACCACAGATTATGTTACTCTTATGAATCTTGGTTTTTTATATGTTCAGAAAAATCAAGCGGATGACGCCATAAAGTTTTTTAACAAAGCTATAACTTTGTCTCCAAATATCGACGACCATCAAAAGTCCTATACTTTATGGTGTATTTCTCGTGTTCTTTATGCCACATCACAATATAAGGAGTGTTGTAGGATAGCACAAGAATCTGTAAACTTAGACACAACACCAAAAAAGATATACTCTTTAGGAGTGTACAAAATAATTGCAGGTTACAAATCTGAAGGTTTTGAACTATTAAACAAAGCCATATCTCAAGATGTTTCATTTTTTGCGTTGACTGCAACAGATCCAGACCTTAAAGAATACAAAAACGATGTTTTAGCATTTTTAGACAAAATTTATCAACAAAAATACAAAGAAGCAAAAAACAAATTTCAAGAATTAAAAGATTTTCTTTCTTCTGTTTCAACAACCATAAAAAATTTATCTTCTGTGCCGCCAAGTGTTGATATAGCAAAATCCACCTACAAGAGATGCGAAATGCTTCTTGCCAAGCCAATATATTCAAATATTATTGATGCTTTGGTGATTTTAAACTCTATTCGAATACCATCAATTGAATATGAAATCAAAAGATGTATAGAAAAAGAATTGTGGGAAGAGGAGATAGAAAGAAAAAAAGAATCGTTGGAAGCGGAGATAAAAACATTGGAAGCGGAGATAGAAACGATAACACATAATGGGTCATTATTAAATGCAGAAGCAATGTCCTTGGTGGAAGAGAAAAATATGGCCAATAACAACATCAGCAATCGTGCGGGTTCTCATCGGTTAGGTGTTGGGTTTATATCTTCTCTTCTATTTTTTATTTCGGCAGGTAATGCAGTAACATTACCCACCAACCATGAGGATTATTTCTTTAGTATAATATTTTTCTTGGCGATAGCAGTCATATCTTTATTTATTGCATTGTATTCTTTTGGTAATTGGGTTTATTCTTTTCGTGAGGAGTCAAGATTAAAACAAATAGATAAACAATTAGAAAAGAACAACTCTTCTCTCAGGGAGAATTACACAGTTCTGTGCACAGAGGAAAAAAAGTTAGAGAATTTGAAGAATGATAAACGGAGTTTAAAAAACTTGTTGTTTAATAACTAAAAATAGGCTTACCTATAGCGGTTTATGGCAAAAGATAAAAAACCGCCACAGCATAGCGATATAGCCCTTATATAGCAACATGTCTAATAGATAGAAGGTCATCATTAGAAACAAAAGTTAAAGAAGTACAATCATTAGAAAACGAATTGAAAAGTCTCAAGATTAGCTCGTCTGATTGGTTTCTGTTACTTTTTTTTAGTCCGGGGGCTTTGATTTTTTCTGTTTTGTCTTTTGGGTTCTCACTATACATTATCCACTTCAAGATATTCTTACTGCTGGGTTTATTGCTGTGATTGCTTTCCTACTCTTTTTGTGGTTTTTACGTAAGATTGTTCATAGTGTCTTAAGAACAAGGCAAATAAAGGAACAACTACAAGATAAAAAATCTTCTCTGGAAGAGAATCAGAAAAAATACAGAGTTTGAACACAGAGTTAGAGAATTTGGAAAACGAGCTAAGTTTGAAGTGTCCATCTTAACAAGCATTTAAACCAAGTTTTTTAGGAAAAAATATATACTTTATCCTGAGTTTGAAAGTTATTAAAATTGACGCTCGAAAAATTGATTTTGTAGCCCAGTGTTTAAAGAAATTTCCGCCGTAAACATAAATATCTTTCAAAGGCAGGTTTATGATACTATAAAAATTTCATAAGATAAATAAAATGTATTCAGAGAAAGGAATATACTCAATAAATAGGGGAGGTTATTCGTGATTTTTTAACGATTACGAGTGATTTACCACTTACTATTGAGCAAATACAGAAGTTATCATAATTTTTAAAATATAATTCTTAACTTTTAAACTTTAACTAATTTTTAAACTTCAAAAATGTCATATTCAAAGGCAGTGCTTGTTTTGGCAGACGGAACTGTAATTAAGGGCAACGGATTGGGATGTCATGGCAATAAAGAAGGAGAGGTTGTATTTAATACATCATGACGGGGTACCAGGAGGCATTGAGCGATCCGAGTTATAAATATCAGATTTTGACCTTCACTTATCCCTTGCTCGGAAATTACGGAATAAACGAAACCGACTTTGAGTCGGATAATGTGCATGTCAGTGGAGTTGTTGTTAAGGAAGCATGTCAAAAACCATTATATCCATTTATGAAAAAAACACTTAATAGATTTTTTGAAGAACGCAACATTATAGGAATTGAAGATGTTGATACAAGGGCTTTGACAAGAAAGTTAAGAAATTTTGGGGTTATGAACGGAATTTTAAAATTTCCTTATGATGAAAACGAAATTGAGGAATTAAAAGAAAAAGCAAAAAAATCGCAGATCACAGGATCTTGTCAGCATGGTGACAATAAAAGAGCCAAAAATTTATAAAGTTGACGGAGCAAAGAAGAATGTTGTGATGATTGATTGCGGAGAAAAGGAAAGTATTGCTAAAAATATCATAGATCGAAAAATAAATTTAACAAGGATTCCAGCAAATTTCGGTGCAGATAAAATTCTTGAATATAATCCTGATGGAATTATCGTCTCAAATGGTCCGGGCGATCCGAAAAGAGTGAACTATGTAATAAAGACTGTTCGGGAACTAATGAAAGAGAAAATACCAGTATTTGGTATTTGTCTAGGTCATCAGATTTTGGCATTATCATCCGGAGCAGACACCTATAAATTAAAATTCGGACATCGCGGAAGTAATCAGCCGGTGAAGGATTTAATAACTGGAAAATGTTATGTAACTTCACAAAATCACGGATTTGCGGTAAATGCTGAAAGTGCAAAAAATGCAAATTTAGAGGTAACGCAGATAAATTTAAATGACGGTTCTGTTGAGAGCTTAAGAAATAAGGATTTAAAGATGTTTAGCGTTCAGTATCATCCAGAAGTGCATCCAGGACCTTATCTTTTGAGGCATGTTTTTGACGAGTTTAAGGCAATGCTTTAAATTTATAGTTATTAAATTTTAATGAAATTGTAATTGTTAAAAGATAATAAAGTATCCTCTCAAAATTTCAGAGTATTTTAAAAACTTCAAGTTTTTAAAAGATACGAGCAACAGCGAGTGTAAAATATAAAAATTTAGTATTTTTCACTAAAAAATAGAGTGGCATAATTCAATTTACCATGTTTTATTGAAGGAATACATAATAAATTTATATTTTATCCTTGAATGCTCTGAGGTGGCAGAGTGGTTATCGCGCAGGCCTGCTAAGTATGTGCCCGCGAGGGCTCAGGGTTCGAATCCCTACCTCAGCGTTTAGAATATTATTTGGGCTCGTAGCGTAGCAGTATCGTGCTTCCTTGGCGTGGAAGAGACCTCGGGTGCGAATCCCGACGAGTCCATTAAACAAATAAATGTAACTACTCACAGGTTAGCAAAATTTACTTATAAATTTAACCCTTTAGGAATTTTTTTTTTCCTTTCCCACATAAGTATTCGAGTAAAAATAACTTCCCTAATTTAATATTAAGAATTATATTAGATGTACGGAAAATAGGATTTATCCTTGTAAATCACATAAAACTTAACTACATCGAAAAATGAACCAAAAATTTAAACACACTGAAATCAGAAGAATCCCGGAAGACAGAGAAGACAGAGATAGAATTCTTAGCGAAATAGTTAAAAAAATCGATCCTAAAATTCTACTCTACTGTAAAGACTATTTTGAGAATAAGTTACTTTATTTATGGGGGGATAAACTGGAATTAACTTTGGTGATAGATGCCAACATAATTATCTCTGACGCCATCGCGTATATTAAAAACGGCAAATCCTTTTTGTTAGATTTATCAAAATCTCCCTTTCTTAGATTAGTTGCACCTTCTTATCTAAAGGACGAATTAGAAAAAAAAATCCCAGAAGTATCGAAGAAAAAAAAGATAGATGAAAATACATTTAGGATTAATATTTCAAAGTTCTTAGAAAAGGTAAGTTTTATGGAGGAAAACGATGAAAACACTTATAGAAAGGCACGTGATTTAATCGGAAAAAGAGATGAAAAAGATGTGCCTTATGTAGCACTTTATTTATTAATAAAAGCTCACGGCATTTTGACAAGAGATAAAGATATACTGGATATCCCCGAAATAAAAACTTGGAAAGGGGTTGGTGTCTCAGGCAAAGTAGTAAGTTTATTTGAAAAGGGGGCATTTTCTTTCCTTATTATTGGAGAGGGTTTGCCGTTAATTTTTAGAGTTCTGTATGAAATTTGTGTTTTGATTTTAGGAACTATCTGGAACATTGTTAAGACCATCAGGGAAGCGATTTATAATTTATTTAAAGAGGGAGTTACAGCAATTTCAAAATTTCCGGACTGGATCAAGAGGCTTATATGTGTTGCTATTTTTTTTTCAATCTTGTCGGAGAAAAATCGGAATATTATCATTAAGGTTTTACAAACTCTTGTTCAACAAATTATTAATATTCTAAAGTTGTTCTACAAGGTTATAAAGGATATTTTGACTATCATAGCACCATTAATTGAAGTATCGTTTTCGGCACTTGAAGTTCTTTTCCTAAAAATTAAAGATACAATTAATATGTATCAACAAATTAATTCTCAAGCTACTTAAAATGGTTAATTTTAAACAAAGTACAATCGGAAAAATCCCAAAATAGGAGTAAATTAATTCAAAAAAATACAAAAAATCAAAAAATTTACCTATAATTTTTTGGGCTAGTGAGTAGTTACAAATAGATTTATTGAGGGAGTAAAAAATAGGTGACCGTTGGTGCTCACTCATCTAAATCGAAAAAAATTAAAAGCAACATTTTAAAAATTCCGCTTAAAAGAAATCTTAAAATTTATATGTTGCGAAAAAAGTCACTTATTTTTTATGCTCTTAAAATTTTAAATTTAAAAATAAAATGGGAACAATAATACAAACAAAAATTTTAACAGGAATTGGAATTTTGGCAGTAATTGCAGCAATTGTTTTAATCAGCGGATGCGTTGAAGAAAAACCAGCAGCCAACTGTTCTGTTCTACAAAGAATATTAGACATGTTGCAAAATAACTTTTTCACCTTTAAATTTTATTAATTTTAACCTCACTTCGTTTGGATATTTTAAAATCTTTGCGA
>MTER01000167.1 GCA_002083985.1 Candidatus Altarchaeales archaeon A3 | reverse complement strand
ACAATCCGATTATTTTTTTCCATATTTTTTTATTTTATTTTCTTACTCTCACTTATTATTCTTGCTTTTTATTGCTCTTACTTAATATCCCTTTAATATTTTCAGTCAGCAATTTTTCCTGTGCTATTTTCTCCCTCAATTTTATTATTCCGTCAAGTAATGCCTCGGGTTTCGGAGGACATCCAGGAACATAAACATCAACAGGAATAATTTTATCAACCCCTTTAACAACTGCATAAGAATGTAAAAAAGGGCCCCCGCTTGTTGCACATGCTCCCATAGCAATGACATATTTCGGAGAAGGCATTTGTTCGTAAAGTCGTTTAACTCTCGGAGCCATTTTGTGCGTTACCGTTCCCGCAACGAACATCAAATCCGCCTGTCTCGGAGACGGTCTAAAGACCTCCATTCCAAACCTCGCAATATCATGGTTTGCACCTGCGGTTGCCATCATTTCTATTGCACAGCATGCCAGTCCAAATGTTAATGGCCAGATAGAGTTTAGTCGTCCCCAACTTAAAATTTTATCAACAAATCCAAAGACCTTTTCTGTTTTTCCGAATGAAACATTTAATTTATCCATTTTTAAAATGAAATTTTGAAAATTTCCAAGTGAAACGAGGTAATCTTAAATTTAATCAGTCCATTTAAGGAAATTTTTATTTATCGCATATATTAATGCAACTAAAATTAAAGCAATAAACAGCATTGCCTCGACATATCCTAAAATTCCTAAATTTGTGAATTCAACTGCCCATGGAAATAAAAATATTGCTTCAATATCAAATACAACAAACATTAAAGCATAAATGTAATACTTAAATGACACATTTGAAAATTTCGGATTACCAACGGCGATTTCTCCACATTCGTAGGTCTCATATTTCCCGGAATTTGTGTTTAAATTTTTATCTTTGTCTTTAACTCTTAAAAATTTCCATATAACCTCCATCGTAAGCAAAGCAACAGCAATTCCGACAACTGCTATGATAACAATTCCTATGTATGCAGTTATATTGTCAGTCATTTTAGTATATCTTTAAATTAAATATTTTTAAAATTTTATTATAATTTTATTACAAATTTACATTAAAAAATTTACATTATATATTTAGATTATAAATTTAAATTATAAATATAGATTAATTAAGAACAATATACATAAGAAAAGATAATAAAACAGGACTTACGCAATTCACTTTATAAAAGGACTTAAAAAGATAAGAATTCGTATCTGTTTGCGTAAGTTCTATATTTGATGGATTTAAACAATTCCACAATGCACGATCCATGACTCCACTTCCACATGCTTATCACTTTGATTATAATGGAAAAACAGGAAAAGAAACCAAAAATTGTGATAGTGCAGAACAAGAAAGATTAAGAAAAATCTTAGAAAAAAGCTTAAATCTATTAGTAAACGAAGTGAACAAATATATTTGAGAAAATTTCAAAATGTTAAAAATCCAAAATCTTTCTTTAAAACTCGGAAAATTTGAATTAAAAAACATAAATTTGGAAGTTAATGAGGGAGAATACTTCGTAATTTTGGGAGAAACCGGAGCTGGAAAAACAATACTGCTTGAGTGTATTGCCGGCCTACACAAATACAGCGGAAAAATTTTTATTGACGGAACTGACATTGGCGATGTTCCCATAGAAAAGAGAAATATTGGTCTGGTTTATCAGGATTACGCTTTATTTCCAAATTTAAATGTCAGAGAAAATATAAAATTCGGATTAAAAATCAGAAAATTCAGCGAAGAAGTGATTAATGAATATGTCAGCGAAATTTCAAAAATTTCAAAAATATCGCATTTATTGAACAGGAATGTTGAAAATATGAGCGGAGGGGAAAAGCAAAGAATATCCTTATCAAGGGTCTTAGTAATAAATCCGAAAATTTTGCTTTTGGATGAACCGCTTGCCGCATTAGACCCGAATACACAAAATGAAATTAAGACCTTCCTGAAAAAAATTCACAAAGAAAGAAATTTAACAACAATCCATATAACTCACAATTTTGAAGAAGCAATATCGCTTGCTGATCGTCTTGCAGTAATGCACAAAGGAGAAATTTTGCAAACCGGCAAAGCAGATGAAATTTTCAGGAATCCCAAATCGGAATTTGTCGCAAAATTTACCGGAGCGGAAAATTTATTTGAAGGCATCAGCAAAGTTAAAGACGGAATTGCTGTTATTAATGTTAATGAAATAAATATATTCTCAACAAATTTGAATGAAGGCAAAGTTCATTTAATAATCCATCCGGAAAACATTCTAATTTCAAAACAATGTCTTTTGTCAAGTGCAAGGAACAATTTTAAGGGAAAAATTTGCGAAATTTCAAAAATTCCAAACAAGGAAGGTATAATAAAGATTGTTGTTGATGTCGGAATTCCACTTGCTGTTTTTATAACAAAGCAGTCCTTTGAGGAATTAAATTTAAATATCAACGGTGAAATTTATGTTTATTTCAAGGCGAACGGGGTTTATGTGTTTTAAATTTAGTAGGACTTATGCAAAACAGATACGAATTCTATCTTTTTAAGTCCTTTTACAAGGTGAATTGTGTAAGTCCTATTTGGTTTATTTATCAATTCGAGGTTATCTAATGATATATCTTAACCACATAATCAGTTATTATCGTTAATGAATCTTTTAATTTATCTTTTAAGGAGTTTAACAGAGGAATTAGTTCCGAAATTACATACTCAGGTGATTGATTTCCATAAAAACCACTCCACGATGGGATTGAAAGGAGTAGTTCAACAGGTTTCCGAAGTGTTTATCGTGAGTCAGGATAATTCTGTTTTCTTTCTTTGCTTTATTGATGACCTCTCTGTCGCTGATTCCAAATAATTTTTCTTCTTTGATGCTTTCGATGTCATATCCCTTTTTTCTCAATGCGTCCACCACTGATTTTGATATATTCTCATCGGCAAGGAATTTTATGCGCATTTTATGCAGGTATCTGCATTGATATTTTTGTTATTTCTGCAGGAAATATTATTTCCTCGTGTTTGATGGTTTTTGCAGCATAGTCAATTGCCGCAAGTACATCATCTTCTTTAAGGTGAGAGTATTCATTGATTATGTCGCCCGTGGACATCCCTGAGGAGAGCAACTCTAATATAAATTCCACAGATATTCTTGTCCCTTTTATAATTGGTTTTCCTCCAAATATTTCGGAGTCAAATATTATTCTATTTTCCATTTTGTTATTGAATGATTGAATCTTGAATTAAATTTATGCTATTAAATCATTATTCAAAAAAATTAAAAATACATAAAAATTCAAAAGTTTATTTCAAGGCAATCGGGATTTATGTGTTTTAAGAAATTTTGTTATTTTTGTTATAATTGTTATTTTATACCAAAACAAGAAATTTTCAAATGAACATTAAAATTTTTATTCTTGCATGCAATGGGCAATTATTTCAGGATATATTTTGTTGCACGCCCAACAACTATTCAATAGACAATAACTCACTTATTTCTTTACAACAAACTCAGTATATCCGCACTTTCCGCAACCATATCTGTCCTTATGCTTTGCCATGAATATACCATCTCCGCATCTCGGGCAAAATTTTGTCGTTCTGGTTAATTTAGTACCTTCAATTTTGTAATTTTCACTTTTTTTAGTTGTCTTTGCCTTTTTTTCACCTTTTTTAATCGTCTTTTCCTTTGATACTACTGCTGCCATTTTAGATTATTTAATAAAATTTATTTCTTTGCCTTTGCCAGTGCTGCTGCTTTCTTTTTGCCTTTTAGTTTTTTCTTCTTTTTTACTCCAAGAATTGCATTTGTCCTTTCATCCCCTAAATTTTTCTTTAAGACAGGTCTTGTTTCCACATTCATCGCATTTTCGTTGTCATACTCCTTCGCATAAACCTCTGAATAATGCACACCGAACGGCTGATTTATATTGTCAATTATTGTTAAAGGCGGATTTAAATTTAACTTTGCTGTAATTGCGTTCTTCATTTCATTTAATTTTGGTGTTGCTTTATTAGCTTCAAATAATACCTTTAAATTTAATTCCTTTCTTTCCAACAATCGGTTGTCCTTTTTGTTTAAAATTTCCACATCCATTTTTAAATTTTTGTATCTGTAATTAAAATAATTTATTAATTAGACCTGCACATAATTAAGAGGGAGTTATTAAATTTCCATTTTCAAAATTTCTAAGTTTATCTTAAACACTGTAATCATGAACTGGCATAACATCGTCGTATTTTTTTTCATGAGCGCTGTGTTTTGCATTTTCATCATCTTCAAAATCACCTTTAAATTTAAATAAATATCCCAAAACCAGTCCGGCGAGCATTCCTCCGAAGTGTGCGGCGTGTGCCGTTGCTCCCCCCAAAATCAAATCGGGAATAGTAATAAAAAGAAAATAAAATATTATTCCCAAAAATCCAAGTATTCCTTCACCCATAACCAGCACATAAACAAACCACACTCCTGGAACATACGGAAAAAATTTTAAAATTTCTGATTTTTCAGCAATATCCACGGCATTTTTCGGCTTTGCCATTGCGAGAGCGGCCATTACGGCAAAAACAGCACCTGAAGCACCGACTGCTGTTAGGGAAATGGCTCCTTTATCAATAAGAGGATAAATTACCCATGCGAGACCTCCCACAATTCCTCCGATAAAATAAATAACAAGAAATTTCCTCCATCCGATAAATGTTGCCAGGGTTATTCCAAAAACAAAAAGAAATACCATATTAAGAAAAATATGCCATTCATCTGCATGCGTAAATATTGAGGTAATTAACGGATAAAATTTTCCTTCCTGAAAGAAGCTGTAACTTTGAATTCCGTAAATTTCCCAGTTATTTTCTGTTGATGTAAACGGATATGCGGCAATAGTTAATATAATCAAGATGGCAACAACAATTACTGCTTTTTTATCGCTGTTCATTTTCTTGCAAAAACATTGATTCTCCTGAATGTTTCAAAACATCTTCCGTCTTTCTTTTGAGTCCTTTTAATCATCATCCGAACCACTTTATCGCGAAAATTTTCGCCGCCTACATCATCCTTTATTTGTTTTAAAAAAGGGACAAGGGACGGCTGGTCTATCCATCGTATCATTTCATCGGCATTATTAAAATATCTGTCCGCATTTTCATCCCAAACGTCTATATTCTTAAAATTTGAGCCATTTGCCAGTAATTTATAATCCTCAATTGTTGGCATATACCAAGGCCATTGAAATTCCGCAAAGTATTTCTGAAAGTCCTCATAAGTAATTACTTCTTTAACAACAGCAAAAAAATTTGAGCAGTTGCCATCGCCTGCAAAATTGAATCGGATTATTCCACTGGATTTCAGAGCATTATAGCAATTTACAAGTAATTTTTTATGATATTTGATCCAATGCAGAGTGGCATTTGAAAAAATCAAATCAAATTCATTTGAAAAGTTCATATCGTTAACATCCATGACAAAGAAATGTAAATTTTCTTTTTCTAATTTTTTAGTTTCGTTGAGCATTCCGACAGAAGCATCAATTCCGATTACCTTTCCATCCGGCACTAATTGTGATAATTTTTCGGTCAATATTCCGTCTCCACAGCCCAAATCAAGTATGGATTCGTTCCCATGAAGTTTTAATTCTAACTCTGATATTATTTTATTACCCCATTCCTTTTGATGTTTTGAAGCGATTTTGTATTTGTCCCCATCAAATTCAAAACCAGACATATTAAATTATATCTTGTTAAAGCTTTAATTTACTTTTAATTTATTCGTGTCTGCTGTGAAGTGTTGAAAGAGTAATTCCTACACTATGTTTTTCATTTTATCTATCACTTAACTTTGAAAGTTATACTCTCAACATCACAAATTGAGCTTTTTTAAATTTCTGAAATTATAATTATTTTAAAATCAAGTGATTTTAAAATATCCAAACGATTTTCAAAATCATAAAGATTTTTGAAAGACACGAACGAAGTGTGTGTAAGTGTGATTATTTTCAAAACGCAGAGTTTTTAAAATATCCGAGCGTAAACGAGGTTATGTTTCATTTAATAAAAACGCAATTTCTAGAGTTGTGCAGTATAACTAAAAACAACCACTTTTGCACTTTACTTTTTCTTGCCACCACTATTATTTTAATTAAACTTTGAAGATATTAAAGGTTTGCATATTACTCTTACGCTCACTCCGTTCGTGTATTTCCGAGACAATCTCGAAAATCGTTCGGAGATTTTCAAAACAATTTTGAAAAAATTCATAATTTTTATGATTAAGCGTAATTAGTATTTACAAATTTTTGAATACACTTACAAATTTTTTAATGGCTGTAAAGTTAAAACATATTATCTATTTATAATAAATGACTTAAATAATTGACTATATATTTATATCTTCGGAGGTGTTAACTACAAATACCTTTTATATGTAATTTCCAGGGTTAAAATTAATGCTTTTATGTATATTTGATTAGTACCTTATATATATAGGCAATAAATTTAGTTAGGATATGGTCAAATATTTAGGTCAATGACTATTGGTACCTAAATAAATAAACAAAAAACATTAGTGACAAGAACTTAAAAAAAGTATAGGTTACTTATGGCTATTTTAATTAATTTTTATTGGTGGCAAGAAAATTTAAAAAAATAATAAGAAACAAATGTCAGTAAAGGGCATAGAAATAGTTTATTTTCTTAAAAACCCAATATCTTTCAAAGATAGGTATTAAATTAAATGATGAAAATAAAAGAAATTCCTGCGGAAAATCGTCCGAGAGAACGGCTAAAGAAGTTTGGCGCTTCTGCATTGAGTGATGCGGAATTGCTTGCAATTATCTTACAAAAAGGAGTTAAAGGTGAAAATGTGGTTGATATGTGTAATCGTCTAATCTCATTTTACGGAATTGGCAATTTAAGTGATTTGTCGTTTGAAGAACTTCACAATGTGTATTTCTTTTGCTGGGATGATGTTCCGGGAAATGACAGCGGGATACTTCTAAAATATATGGAGGATGACCTAAAAATGGACTGGGCTAAAAATGCAGAAATCAGTAAAGAAGACAATGGTGAAACAATAATTATTAAAAACGGAGAAAAATCAGCTGCTTTCAAACTTAACAAAGCAAAAAAGAAGGTGATTTTGGAAATCGCAAGTGATGAGACCTACAAATATATTTTAAAAAAGGAAAACGGAAAAATAAAAGTATGCCACAAGATAAATGGTATCGGGGAGGCAAAAGCGATGCAAATCAAAGCATTATTTGAATTTAACAAAAGGTGTAATTTAGCGGCGAAATGCCTGAAAAAAATAAAGTATGCAAAAGAGGTATTTGAGTACGCTTCCCAGAAAATTCCCGATAATAAGAAGGAGTATTTTATGGTTATTCTTCTTGATTCCAAAAACCGGATAATTGTAGATAAAATTGTTTCTGTAGGAATATTAAATGCTTCTCTGATTCATCCGAGAGAAGTTTTTAGAGATGCAATAAAGGAAGGTGCAAATGCAATTGTTTTGGTCCATAACCATCCTTCTGATGATCCGACACCTTCAACGGATGATATTAAAATTACAGAAATCCTTGTTAAGACGGGTGAGATTATTGGAATTTCTGTTATTGACCATGTTATTATCGGTGACACATATTATAGTTTTAAGGAAAACGGGAAAATTTAATATGCCTAAAATTATCAGGCAAATCAATTTACTACAACAAATTTAATTGGTCTTTCGTTTATTGTTTTTGGTTTTTTAGTT
>MTER01000166.1 GCA_002083985.1 Candidatus Altarchaeales archaeon A3 | reverse complement strand
CTTTAATTATTCTTTCTAATTCTTCAATCTTCTTTTTTTCTACAAATTTCTGCCAATCTTCATCTACCACAGATTGTTTATTAAGAGATTCAATAAATTGTTCGATAAGATCTTTTTTATTACGCAATTCTACACTCGAATCTATTGCTTTATTAATGTCTATTAAAATTTCTTTATCTTTTATATGGTCTTCATGATATTTTTTGATGAGTTTTAGAATGTAATCAATATTAATTTCTATTTGCTTAATAAGTTCCATTTCAAAAACTATGTCATCATTAACATTCTCTTTTTCTGGGCCTCTACTTTTTCTAAACTCGTTATATAGGTCTATATACAAGCTATGATAGTCTTGCTCGCTCTGTTAATATCTCATTGCCCTCAAATTCATCAAAAGTTGTAAGAATATTACGGACTCTTAAGATGCCTCCGTAAAGTTTAATAAACTCTTTTTGATTTTTTTCTCCAGGTATTCTTTCACCTATAGGAAATTTGTCTTGCAATTCTTCGACTAAACTTTTATATCCTCTAATTGTTTTTCCGTCTTTCTCATATCCGTTATAATACTCTTTGTAAGTTTTTAATAAGACAATTCCGCTTGCTTCTTTATCTCCAAAAAGTGAAATTGATTCATTAGTCGCTTTTTCTAAGTTTCTAAAACAAATAATGTTTCCAAAAGTTTTTATGCTGTTCAGAATACGATTAGTTCGTGAATATGCTTGAAGTAACCCATGTAATCTTAAATTTTTATCTACCCAAGTATTTAGTGTAGTTGCATCAAATCCAGTTAAAAACATATTAACTACTATCAAAAGATCTATTTCTCGGTTTTTTACACGCTCACTAACATCTTTATAATAATTTTGAAACTTATCAGAAGAGGTATTATAGGATGTTTTAAACATCTTATTGTAATCTTTAATAGCATTTTCTAAAAATTCTCTCGAACTTTCATCAAGTCCGCTTGTATCTTCGGAATTTTCATCAATTACTCCATCAATTTCTTCTTCATTTATGCCGAAACTATAAATCATTGCAATTTTTAATCTTTGTATTTCAGGTAATAATTTTTGTTGCTTTTCAAATTCAGCATAATACTTTTTTGCCATTTCTATTGATTGAACAGAAAAAATAGAATTAAATCCAGATAAACGAATCTTTTCCTTTATTACTGCAACTTTTTTCATATCTTTTGCAGTTACAAGTTCTTGAATATTTTTTGTAATATTATGAATATAAGATTTATCATTTCTTTTGGTTTTTTGATTGAAGTGTTCAATGATGTAATTTACAATATTACTTAATCTTTCAGGAGCAGATAAAACAGCTTCTCTATCTATATCTTTAACCTTTTTATCTTCAATATTCTCTGCTTCCTTTAATGTAGAAATATAATCTACCCTGAATGGTAAAACATTTTTATCGGCAATAGCATCTACTATGGTATATGTATGTAATTTATCTCCAAAAGCCTGTTCTGTTGTTTTTAAGTCAAATCTTCCGCCAGAAGATGAATTAACAGCAAAAATTGGCGTTCCTGTAAATCCAAAAAGATGATAGTTGTTAAATGCTTTTGTGATTGCTGTGTGCATATCTCCAAATTGTGAACGGTGGCACTCATCAAAAATTAGTACAATATGCCCCTCAAAAATATTATGCCCTTTATTCTTCGCTATAAATCTATCTAATTTTTGAATTGTAGTTATAATTATCCTAGCATTAGGGTCTTCAAGTTGCTTTTTTAAAATTGATGTGCTCGTATTACTATTAGCAGCACCTTTTTCAAATTTATCATATTCCTTCATTGTTTGATAATCTAAGTCTTTTCTATCAACAACAAATAAAACTTTATCAATAAAGGACAGTCTGCTTGTTAATTGCGCTGTTTTGAAACTTGTTAATGTTTTTCCTGAACCAGTGGTATGCCAAATATACCCTCCGGCTTTTACAGTTCCAAGTTGTTTATAATTTGTGCTTACTTCAATTTTGTTTAAGATTTTTTCAGTTGCAACGATTTGATAAGGTCGCATAACTAAAAGTTGTTTATCTGTTGTAAATACACAATATTTAGTAAGAATATTCAAAATAGAATGTTTTGCAAAAAATGTTTTTGAAAAATCCATTAAATCAGTAATTGGGCGGTTTGTATGGTCTGCCCACCAGCTAGTAAATTCAAAACTATTACTGGACTTTTTACCTTTATTTGGTATTCCTTTAGACTCTTTAATGTGTTCAAAACGGGTAGTGTTACTATAAT
Source organism: Candidatus Altarchaeales archaeon A3 (assembly GCA_002083985.1). Taxonomy (GTDB): domain Archaea; phylum Altiarchaeota; class Altiarchaeia; order Altiarchaeales; family Altiarchaeaceae; genus Altiarchaeum. The sequence continues at coordinate 1,830 of MTER01000166.1, read as the reverse complement.
ATTTTGTGTGCGTTCCGTTAGAAATAACAAAAATCTGAATATATTCATATAATCCGCTTGATGCCCAAAAACTTTCTCTTTGATAACGATTTATTTGATTAAATGCTTCTTGTATTGCAACACCTCTTTTCTTAAGTTCAATATGCACTAAGGGCAAACCATTTATTAAAATAGTTACATCATAACGATTTTTATATTTTCCATCTTCTGTTTCATATTGATTAATTACTTGTAAAGAATTGCTGTGAATATTATCTTTTTTTAATAGATAAATGTTTTTACTTGTCCCATTATCACACTTAAGAATTTTAATATAATCTTCTTGTATCGTAGCTGTTTTTTCAGCAATACTTTGGTTTGGATTAGCTAATTCTTTTTTGAAGAAATAATCCCATTCTTTATCACTAAAATTATGGTTGTTTAATTTTTCTAATTGTTTTCTTAGGTTCAAAATTAAATCTTCTTCGCTCGTTATATTAACATATTCATAAGCTTGTGTTTGTAATTGTTTTATGAAAGCTTTTTCTAACTCGGCTTCGCTTTGATAACTTTCAGCTCTTTTTCCATAAGGAGGAGAATATTCACAAACAACCGTACTTTCAGTATTCTGAGCTACAAGATTGTAATTTTTAGTGTTTGACATTTTATTCATCTTTAATTTTTTCTTTAAATGTTAAAAGCTTTTCTCGGTAGCATTCGTATTGCTTTCTTCTAGCATTAAGTTCTGCTGGAAGACCAATTGAAATATCATTAACAAGAGCATCAAATTTATTTAGGATGCTTACTATCCTTTCTTGTTCAGGCAATGGCGGGAGAGGGATTTTTATTTTCTTTATATTGTCATTATAAAGTCGCTGAATTGTTCCCCCTTCAGTTTTCCATTCAACAGTCGCATATAAGTAATATAAGAACTTATTTAACACCTTACTCTCGTCGTTATCTATCCAAACAATATTTGAATCCTGAAAATATGCTGGTTCTCCATTGTAAATTACTCGTCGTCCTATTGTTCCTGATGCGGATAAAAGTATATCTCCTTTTTTAGGAAAAGAGAATTTTTGCGGTATTCGTCATAAGTTTTTTGCGAAATAAAAGCATTAGGTTCTTTTCCAAAAGTTCCGATTTTATAAAAAGGAACATCACCAACAGCCAAGGTTTCATTTTTGAAGATTCGCTTACACATGGATATTTTTCCAACTTCATCCAGCGTGATTTGCTTTATATTTCCATTGCCTTTCAAAAGTTTCCTATAATAATACTCATACTGTTCTTTTCTTGCTTCCAGCTCCGCTTCCAGCTCCGCTTCCAGCTCCGCTTCCAGCTCCGTAAAATTATCAAGGATTTTAACAATTTCTTCTTGAATTGGTAGAGGGGGGAGAGGGATTTTGATACTTTCAATTATTTCAGTTGGTAAGTGAGCAGGTATGGCATTTGTTGCTTGAGACTGAATGAAATCTTGTTTACTTTTAAGTACAAAAAATAAGTATCTATTATTTAAAGATTTGTGGGGTTTTATACAATAACAAACATCATTTGCCCAAAACTCTTCAGTTATAAAGTTAACAAATCCCGCTGTACCATATTTCACAACTGTAACAGTATTGGCTGGTTGATTATAATTATCAAAATGCCCCATAGGAGTTACTCCCCCACTATATACTGGATATTTTTTCCAGAATCAAGCTCACTCTTTGTCACTCGCTTACCTCTTTTGATTGAGGCGCACGTTCCTAACTCTCTAAACTCAACTCCATCTGGGCAAAGTTCATTTATTAATTTGTTAATTTTATTCATTTTGATATTTATCCCCTAAAGCGTTTTGTTCTGATA
>MTER01000165.1 GCA_002083985.1 Candidatus Altarchaeales archaeon A3 | reverse complement strand
TGGAACTTTTGTGTTTTCAAAGATAGTATTTGTTTTAACAGTAAAGGTGTTTTTACATTGTTTACACTTATATCTACGTACTTTTACTCCTATGGTGGATTCATCTGTTCCATCCTTCATAATTCCTTTTGATTTACAAGGGTAGCAAAAAATACCATTTTTCCAGCATGCTTTCTCTAACGTTTCATAACAATATTCTTCTGTAAACTCAATTATGCTTTTTTGCATTTTTATCTCAAATTATAATTTTATAAAGATAGTAATTAATTATTCTCGCATTAAAAAATAAGAGCCTTATTGTTTTATACTGTATCTATAAAAGTTCGTTCTGTTCTGTTAAAAACAAGTATTCCCGTCAATAAAACAATGACAGTAACTGCTGCCGAAAGCAATAAATAATTTAATTCTACAACGCCGGTTCCAAAAAAAGCATATTTATATGATTCAACAACAGACACCATCGGATTAAGGAATGCCACATATTGCCACTTCTCAGGAATCATAGATATGGGATAAATAATAGGAGTTGCATACATCCATATCTGTATTAAAAATCCCATCACGAATGTAAGATCGCGGTATTTGGCAGTTAACGCTGACAGCCACAAACCAAAACCAAGAGCAAAAAGTGCTGTCTGAATGAGGAGTAAAGGCAATACAAGAATAAACAAATTCGGCTGGATGACTGCTCCTGCTTCGGTAAAATACTTGAAATAAACAAAAAATGCCAAAAATGTCGCCAACTGTATTGCAAAGGCAAATAAATTAGAGATCACAATCGACAGAGGAACAACCAGTCGTGGAAAATACACCTTTCCGAATAAAGCGGCGTTATCTACAAACAAAGTTGAAGTTGCAATTAAACAATTTGCAAAATAAGTCCATGCAAGCAGTCCGCAAAGATAAAAAATCATCGGAGGCACACCGTCTGTCGGTAGTTTAGCTATATTTCCAAAAATAATTGTAAATACAAGAGTCATCATTAATGGCTGAATGATAAACCATAATGGCCCAAGAATCGTTTGTTTATATTTTGCGACAAAGTCCCTTTTGACAAGAAGAAACAGCAAGTCATTATAATGCAAAAGACCCTGCCAGTCAATGTAAAACCAGCTTTTGTTCGGCTTGATTATTATTTCAAAATTTTCCTGTTCTGTTTTTTTATCGCTCATGATAGATTATTTCTTTAACTTATAAATTTATTTCTCGTTTTCCTCTAATTCTTTAAGTTTATTTTCTATGACAGATGGAGAAGGTAACTCTTTTAGTAATTTATCCGGTAATTTTCTTGTTAGGTAATATTCTGCCACACCTACCGGTTTTTTGATAGTTCTTAATGCGTATTCAACTATAATATTGTCTTTTTCTCTGCAGAGGATGAGTCCTATTGAGGGATTCTCATCCTGCAATTTAACTTTATCATCAAGAAGATTGAGATAAAAATTCATCTTCCCCGCATATTCAGGAATAAACTTGTCTGTCTTCAACTCAATAGCAATCAGGCATTTCAGGTGGCGATGATAAAATAACAGATCAATGAAGTATTCGTTCTCGCCAAGCACAATTTTATATTTATTTCCGACAAAAGTAAAACCAATTCCAAGTTCCAATAAGAAACTTTTAATATTTTCTATGATTTTTCTTTCTAATTCCTTTTCTTTAATATCTACTGATATCTCAAGAAAATCAAGCAAGTATTTATCTTTTACGATGGGTTCCACTTCCTTCAACACATCAACAGATAAGGTCTTATCAAAATTGTGACTTTTCTTGTCTGTCAAAAACCGCTCAAAAGATTTTGATTCTATTTGATGGATGAGTATGCTCCTGCTCCATGAATTTCTAACAGTCATTCGCAAATAATATTCTCTTTGATAATCATCTTTCAGTTTTTCAAAAATGATAATATTCTGTCCCCAGGGAATTTCTCGCACAAGTTGTGCGAGTTTTTGATTATCTTTATAAGTAAGATAAAATTTTCTCATCCTGTATAAGTTCGCATAAGAAAACCCGCTGTTTTCAGGAAACTCTTTTTGTAAGTCGTCAGAAAGTTGCTGGATTATTTTCTGTCCCCAACCTAATTTCTCTTGCTTATCAATAATTGACTTGCCTATATCCCTGTAAAGTGCAATAAGTTCCTTGTTAACTTCTCTGTATGCCTGATAATGAGATTGCCTTATTTTATTTTTCAGATCATTTAGAAATTCAACATATGCTTTCTTTTCAACAGTTATTTCTCCTCAATCCCATCTGTTTTAAATAAATCATTCATTTTTTAAATACCAGTCAATTGTCTTTTTAAGTCCTTCCTTAAAGTTTGTTTTTGCCCCAAAACCAAATTCCTTTTTTGCTTTACTGACATCCAGACACCTTCTCGGCTGCCCGTTTGGCTTTGTTGTATCCCAGATAATATTTCCATTAAAGCAGGTCAATTCAGCAGTCAATTCAACTAAATTTTTAATAGAAATTTCAAATCCAGCTCCAATATTTACTGGCTCGGGCTTATTATATTTCTCTGTTGCAAGCAAAATACCTTCTGCCACATCCTCAACATACAGGAATTCTCTTGTCGGGCTTCCGTCACCCCAGCAGAACAATTTCTTTTTCATTATTTTTAATTGCAGTAACACACTTTCTAATTAATGCGGGAATTACATGCGAACTTTCAGGATCAAAATTATCTCCCGGACCATAAAGATTTACAGGAAGCAAAAAGATTCCATTAAATCCGTATTGTTGTCTGTAACCCTGGCACTGGACAAGCATCATCTTCTTTGCCAGACCGTAGGGAGCGTTTGTCTCTTCAGGATAACCGTTCCACAAATTTTCTTCTTTAAACGGAACAGTAGTAAATTTCGGATAAGCGCATATTGTCCCGATTGCAACAAATTTTTGGACATTTGCTTTCCAGCTTTCATGAATCAAATGAATTCCCATAGTTGCATTGTCGTAGAAAAATTTACCTGGATTTTTTCTGTTTGCGCCAATTCCCCCGACAACAGCCGCTAAATGAATCACAGTATCTTTGTCTTTTACAACTCTTTTGCAGTTCTCTTTTTCTCTTAAATCACAGATATTTGATCTCGGGACTTCAATATTTTCTTCTTTCACTCCCCTCTCCTTTAATTTTTCAACTATGAAGCTGCCAACAAACCCTGCTCCTCCTGTTACCAATATTTTTTTATTATTCCAGAAACTCATTTTTAATCAACTTTCCAGAATCTGTCCGGAAATTCTTTCTTTAAAATTTTATCACCTTCGCCAATTGGTTTCATTCCGATTGCCCGCATATCAGCATCAATCATAATTTTTACTAAATCCTTAAATTTAATCTTCGGATTCCATCCTAATTTCTCTTTTGCTTTTGCTGAATCGGAAATCAGGTCTTCAACTTCAACAGGCCTAAAATATCTCGGGTCAATTTTTAAATAGTCATCCGGATTTAAACCTGCATACTTAAATGATTCTTCAACAAACTCTCTTACGGAATGTGCCTCTCCGGTGCCAATAACAAAATCATCTGGTTTATCATTCTGCAACATCTTCCACATAAATTCAACATACTCAGGGGCATAACCCCAGTCCCTATTCGCTTCAAGATTTCCAAGATACAGATATTTCTGCTTTTCCGATAAAATTTTTGCAATTCCTCTCGTTATCTTTCTAGTAACAAAGGTCTCACCTCTTCTCGGTGATTCATGATTGAACAGGATACCATTGCATGCGAACATTTTGTAACCTTCCCTATAATTTTCAGTCATCCAGTAAGCATAAACCTTTGCACAGGCATAAGGACTGCACGGCTTAAAAGAGGTATTTTCACTTTGAGGCGGAGAAGAGCGGCCAAACATTTCACTGCTTGATGCCTGATAAAATTTAATTTTATCTTTATTATTGCTTTTCAAAATAGCATCTAAAATTCTTGCCGTACCAATTGCTGTAACATCCCCGCTGTATTCCGGAATGTCAAAACTAACCCTGACATGGCTTTGCGCACCTAAGTGATAGACCTCATCGGGCTTTATATTATAAATCATATTAGATATCTGACTTGAATCGGATAAGTCCCCGTAATGTAAAAATAATCTTGCATCGGGATCATGTTTATCAACATAGATATGGTCAATTCTGGATGTATTAAAAGTGCTTGACCTTCTTATTATGCCATGTACAACATATCCTTTACTTAATAAAAGTTCGGCAAGATATGAACCGTCCTGACCAGTTATTCCGGTAATTAAGGCAGTTTTTTTCATTTTTTAAAGTTTTATAGAGTTTAAAAAATATCCGAACAGAGTGAGGTTATTTTTCATTAGTTCTTTTCAAAAGTATCACTAAAAATCATTATCATTATGTCTCACTTTTTATCATCTGACTCACCGTACACTCTCCCTCTAAGTTTTAGAGGCACATTAGTAGGTTTTTTATTAACGATGGAGGGAATGCACGATATTTCTCCACCGGCACCGCATGGGATTCCTTAGTGCAAATATATAAGTCCGAAATTTTGAGTTTCATATTAAATTTTTGTATTTCATCAATATAATTAAATTTTAATCCTAATAAATTAAATTTTCTGGCACCCGTATTACTTCTCGTGAAATCTCCAAACTAAGTGATGTGAATATTTTATTATTTTTTATCAAGCAAATAATTATTTATCACATTAATACAACAATCGACCTCATACAACTCCAAATGGCTCCTCTTAAAATTGCCGTGCTGGCATCAACAAGAGCAACTGATATGCTGGGAATAATTGATGAAATCAGGAAAGGAAATTTAGATGCGGAAATTAAAATTTTGCTAAGCAATAAGAAGGATGCTTATGCACTTGAAAGAGCAGGAAATAACGGAATTGAAAGCATGTTTATAGATTCCGCGGGACTGAGCAGAGAGGACTATGATGAAAAGCTCATTGCTGAATTAAAGAAAAGAGACATTGAATTAATTTTGCTTATAGGATATATGAAAATTTTAAGCAAAAAATTTATTAACGCTTACAAATTTAAAATAATGAATATTCATCCTTCTTTACTCCCTGCATTTGGGGGTGGAATGGACAAAAATGTTCATAAAGCAGTTCTTGATTACGGATGTAAAATTACGGGATGCACTTTACATTTTGCTGATGAAAGCGTTGATGGAGGTCCGATAATAATTCAAAAGACCTGCGAAATTAATGAGTGTGATAATGAGAATACCTTAAAAGAAAAGGTTCAAAATTTAGAAGTCCATGCTTTTATTGAGGTGATAAAATTATTTTCGGAGAACAAATTAAATGTTGAATGCAGAAAGGTTAAAATTTTAAAATAAATTTAATTATAAATTTAATTAGAAATAGTAATTATTTTAACTCAAATTATTTTAATCTAATAATCTAAATTTATATAAAAAAGAAAATGGCACTTTATTTATCCCAATTGTACGGAAAGGAAATAGTGACATGTAGCGGGAAGAAGATAGGACGAGTAGGAGATGTGATTCTTGATACTGAATCAGGAAGAGTTGTGAAACTTGCTTTGCAGCCAATAGGAAATACAGCATCCGCACCTGAAATTTTGAAGAGATATTCAATAAATTATGAAGATGTACTTGAAGTAGGAGATGTTATTATTGTACAGCGTGGGCCGGTAACAGTTACGGAATCACAAAGCTTTAAGTAATAACCTTTCTGTTGCTCGGATATTTCAAAATCATTTGTGATTTTGAAATGCATGAGCGCCTATTTACCTTCGGACATCAGAATATCACCTTACTATCGTTTGGAGATTTTTAAAATTTTGTTTTGAAAATGCTGGCTTGGTATTTTTTAAATTTTTTATTTTTCTATCCCAAATAATTGTGTAAATTTTAAGTTTTAATAAGTTACGCTCACAGCGTTTCCGTATTTCAAACAAGTTTAAAATAAGTTCGTTTCACTCTCGTATTTTAAATAAATAG
>MTER01000164.1:5856-6398 GCA_002083985.1 Candidatus Altarchaeales archaeon A3 | reverse complement strand
GGCGGTGGTTTAATGTATTGCGGCTTTAAGAAAGATTCAACAAATTCATTACATATTTTTTCTACCTCTGCTTTGGTTGAATCCGGAACATGTGGTTTTGGTTTTCGATGAGGTACAAACATCCATACTTTTTGCCTTCCATCCATTTTTTTAAATTTCACCAAAATTTTTTATTTAATTAGTGTCCACCTATAAAGTAAAAAATTTTTTTTTAAAATTTTTTTTGAGTCCATACACAAATTGTCATATTTTATCTGACAAATTGACAAAAAATATGAGTTTATGGGTGGACACTAATTAGGACATTACACTTAAATTTTATAAATTTATTTCTTAACCTTATATTTTAAATGTTGTTTTTGAGAATAAATTTTTTCACAAACAAATTCACAAATTTTCTCCCTTCAAAATTTATTATTTCTTTATTTATATCAAAATCTTATTATAGTTGTTATAAAACTTATATCGTTATTATGGAAAAACAAAAACAACGCCATAAGAGTTATAAAGACAAAGGAATTTCGGGAAACGAATTGGCTTTA
>MTER01000164.1:5539-5850 GCA_002083985.1 Candidatus Altarchaeales archaeon A3 | reverse complement strand
TGGCAAGCGAGAATAATCTGGTTGTTTTCAGTGTGGAGGAACTGCACAGGTTAAGCGCCTGGAGGAAAAATAAGATTTACAATACTTTGTTTTCACTTAAGCAGAAAGAGATTCTTGTTAAAATACAAAGAGACAAATATACGCTGAAAAAGGACATAAGTGAAAAATTATTTGAGATATCAACATCCACAGTTATTCCCTCATACATAAGCTTCTGGACAGCATTATCATTTTACGGATTTACCGAACAGCAGATAAAGACAATCCAGTTAGTGACTACCAAACAGCATCCGGAATTAAAATTTAATTCT
>MTER01000164.1:2145-5513 GCA_002083985.1 Candidatus Altarchaeales archaeon A3 | reverse complement strand
AAAAATTTTATGGCTACCTGCGGGAGAGCAATTTTGTAATAGCTGAAAAAGAGAAATCTCTCGTTGATTCCCTATATCAGCCGGAAAAATGCGGTGGCTTTACGGAATTTGCGAATTGTTTAAGGAATGCCTGCGGGAATATCAGCATGAAAAAATTTATAAATTATTTAATCATATTCGGAAACAAATCAATGATTTCAAGAGCCGGCTATCTGCTTGAGGAATTCGGAACAAACTCAGAAATTTTGCAAAAATACAAGTCAAAGACATACATTAAACTTAACCCCGAAAAAGAAAATTTTGGAGAATATAACAAGAGATGGAACATAATAATCAATGAAAAAATTAAAATAAAGGAAATAAAATGATTTCCATAGAGCAATTGAGAAAAATTACACAAAAAAATGATTTGAATTTGTATCAGCAGGAAAAGGACTATCTATTAAAGCTCTTTTTGTATAATTACTACAGGAATTTTGATAATGCTGTATTCAAAGGAGGCACTTGTATAAAATATCTCTTCGGCTTGAACAGGTTCTCAGAAGACCTGGATTTTAATTTAAAAATTTCGCCCGAAAAATTTATGAAAGAAGTAAAAAGCACATTAAAGGAGATTGGACTATTGGGCATAAAAAATTACTTTATTAAGGAGGAAATATTCAAAGATGCATACACTTGTGAGATAGCATTTCAGGGACCGCTTTACGCAGGAAATAAACCAACGAGAAATAAATTTACTATAGATGCTGGCAAGAGAACAGGAATTATGAACGAACCCGAATGGAAATTAATTTCATCAGAATATCCCGAAACCCCGCGGAATTTCTTGATACTGGCAATGAATGAATCAGAAATTTTAACTGAAAAAATAATTGCAATGGTGCAGAGAAACAAAGGAAGAGACCTCTACGATGTGTGGTTTCTGTTAAATGCAGGAGTCAAAATAGATAAAAAACTCATAGAAAAAAAGGCAACAAAAGCGCGTTTTTTGGAGGAAATAGATATTTCAAAATTTGTCAGCAAGCGGGAATATGAAAGAGATATGAAAATGCTTACTTCTCATGTAATACTTTATGAGCAGATAATAAAGAGCATCATTAAATATTTTGATGAGGCAAAGTTATAAAATCTGCTAAATTATAATTTTTCCATCATCTTAAGAAACTCCTTATCCTATTCAAATAATTCATCTATGTCTTTCATTGCTTCTTCTATTCTAATCTTCAATTTCTCCGTTTTTCCCGTTTCAGAATCCAAAACATATCTCGTCCAATATTCATCTTTGCTATCTTCTTTTACTTCTTTTCTTTCCTTTTCTCTATTTTCCGATATATTCATCTTACGATTTCATTATATTTTCCAGGTTATTATGGCGACTTTTATTTTTCCACATTCATAAATCCAAACCCCAGCGAATTCATTTCCCCGAATCCCGTGTCTAATCCGAATTCAATAATCTTTCTCTGCGAATCGTTTAAATAATTGAAATTAAATTCCCACAAAGATCCGAATACCTTATGTTCCACCCCGTTTTTTATAACATGATTGACTGTTGGTTTTTTGAATATGAACTGCTCAAATATCGGAATCTCATTTATTTCAGTGTTGTAGAATGCGTTGTATTTCTTGAACAAATTACCCTCAATCTGTTTTATGAACGCTTCAAAAGAGTAATTCTTTTTCCAGTAAGTTGAATCGTATTCCTCCTCTATGCCGTATTTTTCATAGTTCTCTTTAGGTATTCTTATTACTATGGGTGTTCCTGTTATAATGCTGCACTTATTTTCCAATTTTGGTTTTATTTTTTTTATGCTGCAGAGTTCAAGTTCGTATTCTCCTATATGTAGTAAAGTGTCTTTTCTCCCGCTTAATTTACCTGAAACCACATCAATAAATTTTCCACCAGGTGATGCGAGTATGAGATTCCTCTCATCGCCTTTACCAGTTTTCATCGGAAAAATGTTTGAGAAAGAGAAAAACTTATATCCATCGCGATTATGAAGTTCGCCGTACTCTGTATCTTTTATTAAATTATATAAAAATCCCTGTAATTTATGGTAGTACTTCAAGTCGTATGCCTGCTCTTTCGCATTCTTTAATTTTATTAAAAGTCGCATTTTAGTAGTAAATAGTAAATAGTAAATAGTAAATAGTAAATAGTAAATAATTAAAAAATAATTAGACCTTCTATGATTTCTCTAAAATTTCTCCTTCCAGACTTTCCTCTGCTTTAATAATTCTACAATGGACAAATTTTCCCAACAATTCAGGTTTATCTTTTATATGAATTTTTTTATATGCAAAATTTCTTCCTATAAGCATGCCATTCTCAATTTCATCTGTCAAAATTTCTCCTTCCCAATTGAGCCACTTTTTATTATTGTCCTTTGAAATTTCCCAGAAATTTCCAAAAATTAGCAATGACCGTTCTTTTGCAATTCTTGTATCATAAGTCCATTGCTTGGTTCTTATAGACCTTTCCGCCAGTGTTCCTTTCCTCACATAAAATTTTGACAAATTTAAGATGTCCGGTTTTATTGCTTTAATTAATTCAACGGTTGCTTTAAAATCATCATCGCTTTCGGTTGGAAATCCTACAATGATGTCTGTTGAAATACTCGCATCAATACTTTTAAATTTCTCTGTAACCCTGATAAAATCCTCAACACAATAATTTCTTTTCATATCGTTTAAAATTTTATTGCTTCCGCTCTGAACCGGAATGTGAATAAACCTGTAAAATTTCTCGTTTCTGAAAATTTCAGTCAAATCATCCAAAAATTTTAATGCAAAATCAGGATTCATCATTCCCACTCTGACCTTAAATTTTCCGTCAATTTCAGAAATTTTTTTAAGCAAACTGACGATGTTTGTGCCTATGTCAAGTCCATAGCATCCCGTATCCTGACTTGTCAGCCAGATTTCTTTCGCATTGTTGCTGATGGCTTTTTTTATTGTTCTTGTTATTTCCTCTTCTTTATACGAAGTTAAATTTTTCCGTGCTAATTTTGTTGAGCAGTATGAACAATTTCCAAGACATCCTTCTGATATCGGAATTATAGAGATAAATTTATTAAACGAAAATTTCGGAATGCAGAGTTTATTTTTTTGTTTTTCAATTTTTACAAATTTTCTCCCTTCAATTGCCTCGTCAATTGCCTTGTTTATATCAGAAACATTTGTTCCGATGAACGAAAATTTAAATTTCCCGCAAATTTCAGGATATGCCGCAGGCAGACAACCGCAGATTATTACATTCTGACATTTTTCATTTTCTCTTTTCTTCTCTATCTTTCTCATTAAATCCAGAATTTTGTTTTCCGTTGGTTGTTTGACTATGCAGGTGTTGATTATTAAAAAGCAGGTCT
>MTER01000164.1:0-2124 GCA_002083985.1 Candidatus Altarchaeales archaeon A3 | reverse complement strand
CAAAATTTTTTGTTTCTTCTATAAAATATTCCTCAATATCGGCGTTAAATTTTTCCTTAATTATTCCCGCAATGCACTCGCTATCCGCCTTATTCATCGCACATCCGTAGGTTAAAATTTTAAATTTCATTTCATTTTGATTTAGGTCTAATTTTTAGTAGGGTCCCCAAGTTATTAACAAAGTTTTGATTCAGTCAAAACTCCATTTTAAAACTTCAGGTTTTTTAAATCTCCGAGCATCAGTGAGGTGATTAAATAATTATCCTGATAATGTCAAATTAAAAATTATTAATAACTATTCAGAAGGTACAAAAATTACTAAAAACTGCGGGTTTTTAATCTTTAAAAATCTGTTGGATTTTTAAATTACTCCCTTAAATTTCAAAAAATTTACATATAATTTTTTGGGGCTGAATAGTTACAATTATTATTTTAAAAATCTAAATTTATTGATAGTGAGATAATCTCATCAGAATTTAATTAACGAGTTAGAGACACCTCTAAAATTGAGATAATTTTTAAATCCTAAAGATTTTAAAATATCCGAGTATCAGCGAGGTTATTATATATTTGTTTTTTTACCAATATTTTTAGGAGTATAATAGAGTTGTTGCAAATTAAAAATTTTAAAGGTGATTTTAAAATCGCAAAGATTTTCGAAGTGAGGTTAAAATTAATAAATTTTAAAGGTGAAAAAGTTATTTTGCAACATGTCTAATTATTAACAAAAGTTTAAAAATTTTTAAAATAGCTGGAAAAAATTTGTTAAAAGGATATGAATTATTGGAAATTGCAGCAGTCGGAGCGATTTTAATTTTAAGCGTGTTAATAAGCGGATGCATAGAAGAGAAACCAAACACAACAGAGAACACATCGCAAAATAAAACAAATACAACAACTCATGGAAATATTGAATTAAAGGTTTTTCATGCGGGAAGTTTAACCGAACCGTTAGCAGAACTTGAAAAAGAATTTGAAAATCATTACAAGAATATTGATGTCCAGAGAGAAGCAGCAGGAAGTGTGCAAACAATTAAAAAGGTTACGGAACTGCACAAAGATGCAGATGTTGTTGTTTCGGCAGATGCTTTCCTGATTCCCCAAATGATGTATCCTAACTATTCGGACTTCACAATAAAATTTGCAACAAATGACATCGTAATTGCTTACACAAATAAAAGCAGCCATTGGAATGAGATAAATAAAGATAACTGGTATCAAATTTTAAGAAAGGACGATGTTAAATTTGGTTTTTCAAATCCAAACAATGATCCTTGCGGTTACCGTTCTATAATGACTATGCAACTTGCAGAGTTTAAATATAATGACAGCAAAATTTTTGATGATTTGGTTGAAAAAAATATAAACATTAAAGCAAACTGCGAAAGCGAAAATTTAACTTGTATGATTGTTGTTCCGAATTCAACACAAATAAATCCAAATACAAATAAAGTAATGGTCAGAAGTTTGGAAATGGAACTCATCAGCGGACTTCAAAGCAGGGAAATTGATTACTTTTTTATATACCGGAGTATTGCTGTCCAGCATAAATTTAATTTTGTTGAATTGCCTTTGGAAATTAACCTGAAAGATGAGACAAAGAATGAAATTTATAAAAGAGTTAAGGTTAAGTTAGCAGACGGGAAAGTTCAGCAGGGAAACGCCATTGTTTATGGAGTTACAATTCCAAAAAATGCAAAAAACAAAAAGCAGGCAATTGAATTTGTAAAATTGATAATAAGCGAAGATGGCAGAAAAATTTTTGGAAATTTGGGACAACCTCCTATCAATCCAGCAATTGCTGATAATATAAGCAATGTTCCTGATGAATTGAGAAATTTTGTTGTTGAAGAATAAATTTATCGTATTTATTGGCTAAAATTTTAATTGAGTAATTAACAGGTGACCTTTGGTGCTCACCTATATAAATCGAAAAAAATTAAAAGGTAACTTCTCAATAACTCGTGGGAAGGTGATAAAATATATAATTGTTTTGCATTTTTTGTATTTGTTTTTTATAAAATAAGCAGTTACAAAATTTATTTACCCTAACTTATTGAGAAGTTACATTAAAAGCAACATTTTAAAAATTTCTCTTAAAAGAAATATTAAAATTTATGTATT
>MTER01000163.1 GCA_002083985.1 Candidatus Altarchaeales archaeon A3 | reverse complement strand
TTGAAGTATCGCAGGTGTTATTTGTGAAATTGTTAGTGTCTAAGTTATAAATATCATAATACGCCCCGCCTGACCGGTTGTTGGAGCAGAAAGTGTTATTGTTAATAAAGTTGCCAGTGCTTATTAAGTCGGAATAAAAACCATGCTGGCCGTTAAATTTAACGATGTTTGTGGAGAAATTATTATTATCTGCATCATTGAGATAAATTCCGTTTTGTGTTATTATTTACTGTGTTGTTTGCCAGGGTGTTATTTGTGGAAGAATATAAATAAATTCCCCGCTGACCATTTGAATTTATTGTGTTGTTTATTAAGGTGTTATTTGAGGAAGAATATAAATAAATTCCCATATAAGGATTTGAATTTATTGTGTTGTTTATTAAGGTGTTATTTGCTGAAAAAAATAAAGCCATTCCCTTATTATTTGAATTTATTGTGTTGTTTATTAGAGTGTTGTTATTTGAGTAGTCGCGTATAAAAATTCCAAAATCATAATTTGAATTTGCTGTGTTGTTTGTTAAGGCGTTATTTGTGGAATAATAATATAAATAAATTCCTAGGTAAGTATTTGAATTTGCTGTGTTGTTTGCCAGGGTGTTATTTGTGGAAGAATATAAATAAAAACCTCTTTCGAAATCTGTGATTATGCAGTTTTTTATTGTGTTATTTTGCTTACTATTTAAATAAATTCCATAGTCCACTCCTATATCGTCTCCATCAATCGTATGCCCCTGACAATCAAAAATTTTATTGTTGAAATTTACTGGATTATCTATGCAATTTCCTTATTATACTCGTATTAAGTTTTATTGTCGTGCAATTTATATCGTTTATTTTATTCGTGCAGTCAGAACAAGAATCACAATAACAAGCCACCACTTCTGAACAAGTGAAGGTAAATCCAATTGTCCCAGTGTCATTCCAATTGTAAGAAGTATCTCCTTTATTATCATCGCCTGTATTTACTCCGCCGTTATAAAGGTCATACCACGCTCCTCCAGACTGGTTATTTTGGCAAAAAGTATTGTTGTTTAAAATGTTGCCTGTTGAAGTTGCCAGTGTGTAAAATCCGTGCTGGTTGTTAAATTTTACAGTGTTTAAAGTAAAATTGTTAGAGTCCGAATTGTTCAAATAAATCCCCTGCTGAGTATTATTGTTTGCTGTATTGTTTATAAAGGTGTTGCTGTTTGAGGAATAAGATAAATAAATTCCATAATTAGTATTATTATTTGCTGTATTGTTTATAAAGGCGTTATTTGAGGAAGAAGATAAATAAATTCCGTAATTATTTGAATTTGCTGTGTTGTTTGTTATGGCGTTGTTATTTGATGAAGAAGATAAAAATTCCGTGATTAGTATTTGAATTTGCTGTGTTGTTGTTTATGTTGTTGTTATTTGATGAAGAAGATAAATAAATTCCCACATTAGCATTTGAATTTGCTGTGTTGTTTGTTAAGATGTTGCCTGAGGAAGAATATAAAAAAATCCCGTGCTGGAATTATTTGCTGTGTTGTTTGTTATGGTGTTGTTATTTGATGAAGAATATAAATGAATTCCGTGATTAGTATTTGAATTTGCTGTGTTGTTTATTACGGTGTTATTTGAAGAAGAATATAAATAAATTCCGTAACTATTTGAATTTGCTGTGTTGTTTATTACGGTGTTATTTGATGAAGAAGATAAATAAAAACCTATTTGGAAATCTGTGATTATGCAGTTTTTGATTGTGTTGGTTTGTTTTCCAGCTAAATAAATTCCGTAGTCCGCCCCTGTATCGTCCCCATCTATTATATGTCCCTGACAGTCAAAAATTTTGTTTGAGAAATTTACCGGGTTGTTTATACAAGTTCCTGCGAAGTTGGTGATATTTGCTGTTAGTTTTACAGCGCTACAATTTGTCAAGTTCAACGCATTCACGCAGGTCTGACAGCTCGTGCAATAGCATTGGTCTATTGTGAGTGTTCTGGTTTCGGTCTGATTCTGGTTGCCTGCCGAGTCGTTTGCCCAACCAAAATACGTATAAGTTCCCTGACCGTCACTTATATTTGTTGAAAAGTAATATTGGCTTGAGTTGAACTTCTGTAGATTGGCGTAGTATTGCATCTTGACTTCGTTTGCTGATAGTGAGCGATTGTAAATGCGGACTTCGTCTATTGAGCCGTTGAAATAATAGTCATTTGTTGATGTTCTTTTGCCAATAATAAATTTCTTTGATGCTGTTGATGGTATGTCTGTTGTATATGCAGATGTTTGGAATACGCCGTTAATGTATAATCTATTAGTGTTTCCTGTTCTTGTTACAATAACGTGATACCATGTACCTACGCTATAAACTGAATTAGCAGAAATAATAGGACCTCCACCAGTACCCCGAAATTGGAATGTAAATTTACTACCAGTTTGATATATTCCCCAACTGTGTGTAGCAAACTCTATTTTTCCAATAATTGCTTGAGGTGCCGTTAAAACATTTGGTTTTATCCAGGCTTCAATTGTAAAATCAGAAGCAGGTATATTCAAACTTGTCCCAGTCCCGCAATTAACATAATCATTGCTCCCATCAAACTGAAACGCCCCGCCGTATTTGCCAGTCGAGTTCCAGGTCGGGCTTGTCGCAGTTGTTGCTGTTGTTCCGTTGTTTCCGTATTTGGAATAATCCCTGATAAACATTCCCTGCGAGTTGTTGTAGTTTTCACCCATTCCCGTGAGATTGTCAAAATTCAGGGCTAAGACAAGGCTGCTGTCGTAGAATGAGGTGTTAGTGCCATTCCAGTTGAATTTGAAGGTGTCAAGGTTCGCCTCTGCGATGCTGACGTTGATTGCCGTCCAGTTCTGGGATTGAAATGTATTATTTGCAGGTGTCGGGCTTGTGAAGTTGAGGACTGGAACTGCATTTACTGAATTTGAAAAAAATAAAATTCCTAAAATTATCAATGCCATATATTTAAAATTTTTAACCATTTTATGTGTTTTTTATTATATTTTTTTTATATTAGTATTAATTGTTTTTTATTAAAATATTGTTGTCGTTTAAATTTTTCGGTGTTTTTTAAGGTGTATATCTGGAACGCCACAACCCCCAATCAATTATCTGTGTCGTGTCCTTTTCCTGCATAAATAACCAAAAAGTGCCTTTTTTTTTCAAACCCTTTAAAATTTTTGTTAAAAATTCTGTGCGGAAATGAGGAATATCTTCGGCAAGAGGGTATAATTTCGCAAAAAAATCCTCAAATGTTTCTCTGTCCCTTACTGAAAGAATTAATCTAAAATTGGACATCTTTAAAAGTCCAAGATTAAAGTCACTTAATAGTTGAGAAATGCCAATTGCATGCAATCCATATTTACGACCTTGCTGAACTGCGGCTTTAAATTTTTCCATTGTTATAGAATTTTTAGGGTTTTTTGTACAAAAAGACCCCATTTCGTCAACGACTAATAATGTTTCAATGCCGGGATTAGTATTATTCATTGAATAATTATCACTTAAAAAAGTTAAATATCCGCTAATTATCATTCCACTTATCATATCCCTTGTTTCTTCTGTCATAAGAGAATCAAAATTTATAATATTGAAGTATTGGTTATTTACTGTGCTTTGAGCAATCAGATACCCCAGTACTACAAACGAGGAGGCAGGAGCAGAAACGCCAACTTTGTATTTAATGTCTTTTAGTTTGTTTGTCTTTAGTTCAAATGTTATTTCCTTTTGACTTTTTTGACCTTTTTTTTCACCTCCTATAAATTCATTTTTAATTAGAATGTATAAATCAACATCTTCTTCAATTTTTTTCTCCTTAGATGTTATTTTTTCGTTCTCTCGCAGTAAAAACCTTAATGCATTTTCATTTTCTCCAACCTCCCTAATATAAGTTACTTTTTTTCTTTTAAAATTAACGCTTGTCGCAATCTCCCCGACAGGGTCAATTATAATCGCAGACGGGCTTTTTATGTGTTTTGTAAAATTCTTGTCTTCAACTTCAAATGTTGTTTTTTCTATTTCTTTTAAAAGTCTAATAACGGTTTGTGTTTTTCCAGTTCCTGGCGAGCCAACAACAACCCCGAAAAGTCCTTTTTGCTTAAAATAATCTGCCATGTCTAATTTAGGGCTGAAAATTTTGTCGCCGTCCATTGTTATTATCGGACGAAAATTAGGCGGAATATCTCCATTTTCTATTTCTGTTCGAAAGTTTTCCCGCACTAATCTTCTGGTTTCTAAACTTTTGCGTAAATCAACTAAATTTAATTCCGTATTTACTGCCCCTGGGATTTCTATTTGGGCTCTTAAGGACGGTAATTGTCCAAATAAGGCAAATAAATTATATTGTGGAGGAAGTCCATACGGTATTCCGTCACAAGAAAAAATATCCATTATTTAAATTTTTCATTGACTACGAGGGTTATAAATCCAATGAAGTTATTAAAATCCTCGTCATTTTTAAAGGCAATGCTTGGGAAACCGGTTTTTTTTGACTCGTCAAAACGAGTATATAAAAATATTCCCTTTGGTGTTTTTGCAAATGCTCTATTTGTCAAATATCTACTCGTTATAAAATCATATGCCTTGCCATTTTTTTTAGATTCTGCCCTCTCAAATAATATTGCCAGGAAAAAAAATACATCAGAAATTTTTAAAATACCTATTTTTGAAGTCAAATCATTATCTTTATGAAGTATGCTGAATCCTGTAATCTTTCCATTTTCATCAAATTCTGCCTTTAAAATTTGAAAACTATTTTCAAAATTAAACATTTCTTTTTTCATTAAATCTTCCATTTTTGTAGTTTTAAATTATTCATAAATTAAATTAAAATTATAATATATAATATATACAATATATAAATGTATTACTTTTATATATGTATATTATAGTATTAATGACAAATAAGAGTTTATTCCTTTAAAAAAAGTTCCATTTCAGAGTTATTTTGTTGTGGTTTGGAGGTGTCATTTGGTGTCGGCAATGTTTCTTTTTGTTGAAGGTTTGAAGTTTTTGCTGCCTCGTGTTTATATCTTTTCAACTCATCAGTTGTTCTCTTATGCAATATTGACATTTTTTTATAGGTTTTAAGCATAAAAAACAGGGTTAAATATTTTTCCCGCAACATCATGATATAATTCGCTACAATGTCGTCCGTTTCAAGTATTTGAGCAAGTTTGCCTTTTATTTTTTCATCATCACTACTCCACATATCCGAATTAAAAAAAGACATAATTCCGGGCAAGGTATTATTTCCAACGCTCAAAATATATTTAATTTGTTTTTTATCATATTTTCTGGTTTTTGAGAATTATCATCGTTCATTGCCCTTGCTTCTTTTAATTCATCTGAAAATTGTTTTGCTTGTATTAATAAACTATTAGACAATAGTTGTCTTGCTTTATTATTTGTAATAAATATAGTTTCGTTTACTTGGTATTCGTCCCATAACTTCATAAATCTTTCTATATCCGTTTCATCAAATATTCCATTTTCTTTTGACATTATATTTGAAATTTCTCTATACATCTTTTTTATTGCTGTATGCACCTCCGTAAAATTACCAAAATTACCAACTTCGTCATTGTCCTCGTCTATTTTTGAAACCTCGTCTAACACCATTTTTTAATTTTAATTAAGATTTAATTAAGACCTGTAAAATTGTTCTTTGTCGTTTAATTTTCTTTGTTGTGGCTCTAAAATTTTCTTTTCTAAAACTTCTAATCAAAATTTCTCTTTTCTAATTCAACAATCGTTAATAGTAGTTTTTCGTTTTCTTTTGTCAAAAATTCATTTTTTGATAATAAAATTTTATCGAATGAGTCGTCTATAATTCTGTATTTAATTGCACTTCCATTGTCCTGCGTGTCACGAACGACACATTCAATCACCCGTAAATATATTTCTTTATCTGTATTAAATCCAAAAAAAGACAATGTTGGTTCTTTCTGCATAGAAGGAATAATTGCCTTTGAACCTCCTGTCACCATTATAACCAATTCCTCCCGCCCCATAAAAAATTGTTTGCTATTGAACCCCTTTTCAAAAGGTGTGACTAAAAAATTAATTTGTTTTTCATCAGAAAGTAATATTTGCCTTACAACTTCTACGACCAAAATTGTGTTTTCTGATAAATTATCAATGTTTGGGTTGCCGGATGTTGTTTTATTTATAGGAATTTCCAAAAAAGTTATTACTTTGTTCATTTTAAAAAGGATTATCGTTGTTTTGGCTCGGTTTTTTACTGCCGAAAATTTTAAGAAGGACAAAGACGCTTATGAGCAAAACGATCGCAGAAATAATTACATCTCTCAACAAAGTATCTTCTTTTTTTGAAATGTTTGTATTCGTTATTGACGTGTCTGTTGTAGAAATATTTACATTTATGCTTCTGTTTTCTATCCACTGAAAAACAGTTAAACTTTGATTTTTATCTACTATAAGCGGGATGCATTTTGTGAAGGTTTCGTTGATATATACGCTGCCTTCAATGTATATTTTTGGGCATTTTTCAAAACAGATTTGAGAATAATCGCCTAAATCATTACAGGTTATATTAGGACATAACGAGTATTCGTTTTTCCAGATGTTGCCTATTCTTACTGACGCTGCACAACAAGGATTTATAGAGTTTGAGTAGCAATGTATATTATTATATATATCTATTATATTTGGTTGCAGGTTGGAATTTGAAGGAATGTTTGGAATTTGTGTCTGACTTGAATTTGTGGGTTGCTGTGGCATTATTGGAGTGGTATTTGGAAGGTTTGTTATGTTGGTTTCGTTGTTTGTATTGCAGGAATGGTTTGTTTTTATATGATTGCAAAGCATCCAATTTTTTTCTTTACAAACTTTTTCTGCCAAAATCAAATAATTATCTTTGCATATAACGCCGTGGCACTGTGGAAGGGGTGCTGGTGAGTTGCAGCAGTCGTTATTTGTTTGTGGATTGCAGACAATATCCGGAACAGTAATTTCCTTCGCATTTGCAACTATTAAAAGGGCAAATGCCAAAACCACTAAAAAAATTAAATTAGTTTTCGTCATTTTCATTCGGTGTTTTTTCTTTATTTCTTTCATTGTTTTGTTGCATCGTTTTTTGATTATTTTGGCGTTGTCGTTGCTCCTCAATTTTAAAATTTTCCCCACTCCTATAATATTCAGTGTATGGTTCGTATGTCCTTCCTTTATTTTGTTCTTTGTCACCTTCCCTTGTTTCATAGCCTCCTGCCACTTTTGTAATACTAAACATTGTTTTTGCTTCTTCAAGGTTTTGTTTCGGAATTACTCTGTCTAAATCATCAATTGTGCTACAAATTGACTGAACAAATCCCTTTGTAAATAAATTTACCTCAAAAACCATGCAAAGTTTAGTTCCATTTTTTTGCTCTGCAATAAAATAAAGCAAATCATTATTTATATTGAAAAATGAAGACCTTATATTGCCTTTTTTTATTTGCGTCATTTCATCTCCATTTTCCGCATTTTTTGAATTTATTATTATATTTATCATTTCCGAAACAGATATTTTTTTAAGTTCTTTTGTGCTTGAAGAAATGTATAAAAAATATGCTGCAAAAAGGAAAAGTGCGGCAGTTATTGAAAAGCCGACAATATTTGAGTTCCATAGGGTGATGTCTAAAACAAGGACAATGACGCCTAAAAGAATTACAGCGACGCCCATATCTCTCTTTTTTACGTCTTGTGAAATTTGTGGTAGGGTGGTTGGGTTAAGATTATTATTTTGTGATTTTGAAATTTTGTTTTGGTTGTTGTCTAAAAATGGGCTAAATTGATTTTGTTGGGGGGGTTTGTTTTTAAACATATATAAAAAAAATGCAACTAATATAGGAATAATGCCTACCAATATTGAAGTTAAATATTCCTGCATTTGAGTAAATTTATACAGTCCGGCAAGAATAAAAATTACTCCAATAGTTCCTAGCAAAAATAAAAAAATTGCTAATAAATTTGGAGTTTGACGGGGTTGTGTTGGCTCATATTCTGATGGGTTGTTTTCGTTATTTTTATAAGACATTTTAAAAAAATTATGATTGTTTAACAAATTCAACGAAGGCTAGATCTTCAACTAATCCACTTTCGTTTTTTTTTATTTTGGTTTTTTTGTTGCACTCAAGTTTTTTTGTTGCAACTTCATTTTTATTTTCTCTTTCTTTGCTCATTTTATGTTGAGTAATTCACGAATGAATTTTGTGCGATAAATAGTATTTTGTTTCTCGCCCCTCTTTTCTCGGTGTGAGTAACCCTTCTTTTGCAAAGGAATACAAAATTCTTCTCGCGTAACTCCGGGTATAGTCATATTTGTCGCTAAATTCTGTTGCCGTTACGACGCCTTCATAAATAAAATAAGGCAATAAATCTTTTCGTTCTTGTTTGTGCAAGTATTTTTTTGATTTGTATTTAAATTTTTTGGTGCTGAACACAGGCGTAAATTGTGCTGTTTCCAACACTGATGCGGCGATTAGGTCCATAACTATTTTTTCTACATCTAACCTTACCTTTTCATCCCTCAAACTGAAATTTGGTTGTATTATTTCAACTACTTTTTCTCCTTTAATTTTCTTATATTTATTCCCCTCAAAATATTCTTTTATTTTTGTGTAATTTTCGTCTTCCAGATGTCCAGGATGGCTACCCCCCACATTTTTTGTTTCCATTTTGATTTTTTGTTTAATATTGTGATTTTATCAGCAATTTTTACAGTAATTTGTCTTGCAGAAAGGACATTTTAGGCAGGAAGTCCGGTTTATGCCTCTTTTATAGCCTTCCCACATGCCCCATTCCTTTTCCATATTTTCCAGTCCAGCAAACCTCTCATAAAATGCTAACTTAAATAGCGGTTTTATTATGTGGACGAATTTATGGTTTTTTTCTCTTGAGAGCCAATGAGTTGGAGGCCACCTTTTCCACCTCTGTTCTAAAGTTCCACCCCACACAATTGCACTCTGATTATGTGCGTTTGTATTTACTGTGGTGTATGAATTAAGTGGTTGGATTATAAAAGTGTGTTGACACGGTCGATTTCCTCCTTTAATTTGTTGTAGGTGTTCGGCAAAAAAATTATTTATGTCTATGTTGTGAATTTTGAGGTGTATTTTTGATTTCTTTGCTACTTCTTTTACAAATACAGGAATAGAATATTCGTAGTTATTTGTATCAATAAAAAAGATGGCTTCTATTATAGAAAGATTAAATTTTTTAATGGTGTTGTGAATTAACCACATCGCTAATTCTCCGTCCCTGCCACGGCATAAGTTATTTTTCTTATGCTGTTGTCTTGAAGATATTTCAAAAGTTCATTTTCGTTTTTTTTAGAAATCATAATTTCACAATTTACCATAGAAACGGTCAAGTATCTTTTTGTCATTTATGACGTCATAAATTATCCCTTCCAAAAAAAAACCCCTCCCGTGCTTTGCGCAGATAACTTTATCAATTCTATAAGCAACGGTTCTTGAAATGACAAAATTTGTTTTAAAGTTTTTTGGAAGGTCATTAATCTTATATGAGATTATACCTGTTTTTTCAATTATGTCTAATTTTTCATTTACAAGAACTTCAAAGATTTTTGACGCTCCTTTGACACTTCCAAATTTCTCAGCGAGAATGTCGTTAAATTTTTTTCCTTTATTTGTTATTATTCCTACTGCTTTTCCCCCAATTATGCCGTCTCGCCCACCGTATTTTTTCTGCCACGTTTCTTGCGACATAACTTGCTCTCCTTTTATCCTTTGTTTTTCAGAATATACTCCATAGTCACTCATCTTATTTTATTTTACTTTTTTATATTTTATATTAATTAATTAGTATTAGGATTAGAATAATTAAATTAAAAATTTAATATTAAATTTTGCAGGCGTGTAAAATAATGCCTGCGAAACACAAAAATTATTATGGAAGTTTCTGATTTTCTTTGTCCTCAAATTTCTTAATGACTGAGCGTGGAAACCACAAATCCTCCCCATTTGAGTTCCGCAGTTTTATTGCCTTTATGCGCTCATCTTCTATTACAATGCCTCCACAAAATTTGAACTTCTCAATTCTGCGCTCCTCTTTTTCTGCAAACCAGTCCGCGATTTTCCAAAGTTCCTTACTTATAGTTATGTTCATTTTGTTTCCTTATTTGCAGAACTACCGGCTGCACCCGTCCCCACATTTTCCATTTTTGTATGTTTATTATTTTATTTTATTTTAAATTTATTTTTTGCAGGCGTGTAAAATAATGCCTGCGAAACACAAAAAATTATTTATTTATCTAGGCAAAATCTTATCAAGAAGTTCTCTATTTTGCTCTATTTCTTTTGCCTCTTTTGTTTTCTCGTTTGCGTATTTCATTTTATTGCTTATTTATTTATATTTTA
>MTER01000162.1 GCA_002083985.1 Candidatus Altarchaeales archaeon A3 | reverse complement strand
ATTTCAGCAGAATAGAACATTATTTTACCTACAATCTTGTCCGGTTTTATATGTCTGATTTTAAAGAACCATTGAGAATATATGTGGAGTAAAAAACAAAAAATGAAAAAATCAGAACACAGTCAAAAATCAAAATCCCTAGTCATTCGCAATAGCACGGCGGAGTTTTTGATGTTTACGGCAGATGCCCGTCAGGATGGTATTGAGGTGCGTTTTGAAGATGAAAATGTCTGGCTCACACAGAAACTGATTGCCATGCTTTTTGAAGTAAGTATCCCAACGATAAACGAGCACCTGAAAACACTTTTTGAATATAAGGAAATAAGAGAAGATTCAGTTATTAGGAATTTCCGAATAACTGCCAATGGCGGTAAAAGCTATGATACTATGCATTATAACCTCGAGGATATTATTGCTATATGGTATCGGGTTAATTCGGAGCGTGCTACGGCGTTTCGCAAATGACCACTCATATGCTTAGGCAGTATGCTGTCCGTGGCTGTGTTTTAGATTGTAAGTGTCCTAAAATAGCACTTTTCTTGGCGAAGACTATTACGATAGATTAATTGCAGGAATATGTGACATTAGGAATAGAGAAAGAAAGTTTAAAGTTTTATTATAGCCCCATATTTAATTATACATTATCAATTTTATACATCTTACAAAAATGAATATATTTATAACTTACAATACAAAAGATAAAAAGATTGTTGAGGCACTAAAGAGCAATCTTAACTTATTTTTAGGTCTAAAAACAGATATATCTGTAAAAAATATGCGATCAGGAAAATCACTATCAGAAAAAATCAGGAAAACCATAGACGATTCGGATGTGGTTATGGTCTTACTAACAAAGCAAGGGAGTAAATCAATAAGTGTGAATCAGGAAATGAGTTATGCTAAAAGTGCAGGGAAGAAAATAATTCCTATCGTGGAGAATGGTGTTAACACAGACATGCTGGAAGATATAGAATACATACTTTTTGATAGAACAAACCCTTTAAAGTCCATAGAAAAAAGTACACAAATTTTAGAAAATTTAAAAATTGAAAAAGAAATATTATCTTTGATAATATCAACAATTCTTTTTATTATGATTATTGAATCAGCAGGCAAAAAATGAATACTGTGCAATATGCAGCTATAAATATAGACTGGCAGTTTATATTGGAAAATAAAGAGAAAATAAGAGAGACAAGAAAAATGGTAGAAGGATGGATGGATGGAATTTTCAAGGAGGTATATCCGTCAATCCATTTATATCGGCGTGAAGCTATTGATCCATGGAAGAACTTCTTCCGGATAGGTGAAAAGATAAGTAAGAAAAAAAGTAAAATTAAAACGCCTGGCTGGGAGATTGTCTCTGAAATGAGAAGATAAAATGTATTGCATGGATGCGAGTGTTGTTGTAAATGCTTTTATGGTAGATGAAGAAGGTTATGAATACAGCAGGAAGTTGCTTGAAAAAATACAAAGGAAAAATATAAAAATTGTTGTTCCGCAAATAATTTTACCTGAAATTTCTGCGGCAATTGCGAGGAAAAAAGATGATGAAAATTTGGCAATATCTCTCGTTAAGGCATTTGTAAAGATCCCTGACATCAAACTAATCCACATTGATGAAAATTTGGCAATGTTCGCAGCAGAAATTGCAGCAAAGTATAGAACAAGAGGTGCTGACTCATTGTATATTGCGGTCGCATTAACACACAAGGTTACACTCATTACCTTAGATAAAGAACAAAAAGACAGAGGTAATAAAATTTTGAATGTTATAACTCCCAAAGAAGAACTCTCTATGGATAAATTATAAAAGGACTGACGGGTTAAAGAATAAAGAAACCTTCTCAATAAAACAATGTAAGTTGGATCACCTCGATGTTGCTTGGAAATTTTCAAAAATTTTCATTTTTGAAATCATCTCACTTTGTTCGGAGATTTCAATTTTGCATTGAAATAACATCACTATCGTTCTAGTTATTAAGAAAATTTTACTACAACAATTCTGAAAAAATAACCAAAATTTCAGAAATAAAACAAAGCAACAAAACAATCAGTTATGAAATGAATCAGGACTTACGCAAAAGCAATACAAATTTTTGGTTTTTAAGTTTTTTTACAATGTGAACTGCGTAAGTCCTATGAATGTTTCATGGATTAATGAAAGTATAGATGTTCAGGAAGTTGGCTTTAATATAAAAATTTATGAAAATAAAAGTTATGCGAAAATCAAATACATTTACAGAACAAAGGACGCTTATGTAAGTTTAGAGCCACATTGTTATGGAATATCTTTTGATAAAAATAAAGTAACTATTCAGTGGGTGCAAAATTTATCTGTGAAAATTTCAAAAAAATATAATTTCAAAAATGAAATTTTTGAAATACACGAACGAAGTGAGCGTAAAAATTAAATTTTTACCCGTAATTTTTCGGGGTGGCCGAATAGTTACAAAATAAATTTAAATATATAAAAATTTTAAGAGATAGTGAAATAACGGGAAATATATATTAAATTTATCAACATTTGATTACTTAATTTTACTATCATGTGGAGCCACATAAATCACAATATTCAAATCAAAAGTTAGTGAATTCACTATAAAAAGAAGTCTGATAGAAAATGAAAAGAAGGGCTATCTGAATTTTGCAGGATGCGAACAGGGAAAATGCGATAAAATAACCGCGGATCAGTGGTTTATAGATAAAGGAGACAAGACACCCGAAAAAGTCGTTGAAATCAAAGGAGATTTCAGCAGAATAGAGCATTATTTTACATACAATCTTGTCCGGTTTTACATGGATGACTTTAAAGAACCATTAAAAATCTATGTGGAGTAAATGCAAATGATGCCAAAAAATCCTGAAAGAATTATTCGGTTTAATTATTGTTGGAGTTAATGAGTCAGATGAAGGATTTGCAGTTATCGTACAGGAAAGTTCGTTTTCTCCAAACTATACTGAAAACTATGAGTTTTCAATCTTTAACTTCGTTTTTTAAATGAACTCTCACATTTTCACCTCACTGTTGTTCGGAGATTTTCAAATCCTTTGCGAATTTGAAAATGATAATATCCGACATACTGTCTCATTTATTGGTTTTTCACACCCGGACACAAAGAAAGTTAGACACTGTGGCTTTTTAAAAAACTTATAGTTTTTTAAAGATTGAAAATTCCCAAAGAATTTTCAGTATGTGCGAGTATTTTTCTAATTTTTCTAATTTTAAAATTAATTAATAAGGATGTGATTTAGGTATTTTACAATGAACGAGAATGACTTTGAAAAATTATTAGGTGAAAGGGAAAACAATGAATTAGACTTTAAATTAGATATGCCAAAGCCCGATAAAATCGCCCGGTTAGTTATTGCTTTTTACAACAGCAGGGGTGGGAAAATTGTTTTTGGTGTTAAGAATGAAACAAGAGAGCCGATTGGTTTAAAAGATCCTCAAAGCACTGAAGAGAGATTTACACAGAGCATCAGGCAATATTGTAGATTAGATGAAGAACCGGAAATTGAATTTGTGAATTGCAGGAATAAAGAATTTCTTGTTGTTCACTGTCCCAAAGGTAAAGATACGCCATATTTTGTTAAAGGAGAACACACGCCAAGAGTCAGAATCGGCTTATCAGATATGCTGGCAAATAGAGAGGAGATCGCACGGCTTTATAGGGAAGGTTCCTCGAAATCACAGGATATTTATCCGGTTGAAAATGCAACCTTGGATGATATAGATATGGATAAAATCAGAGAATATTTTAAAGAAAGCAAACTAACAACTCAATTAGATGATAATCATTTCTATGAATTACTAAAAAAAGAAAATTTTGTTGTTGGAGAAAATAAAAAGTTAGTGCCAACCACAGCAGGAATATTGCTATTTGGAAAGCATCCATCAATTAATATGTCTAATGTTGTGATGAAAGTGGATAGATATAAAGGAAACACAGTAACCGAATGGATAGATAAACAGGATTTAGACGGCACAATATTTGAGCAAATTGAGGGGTGCATCAGATTTTTCAAAAGAAATATGCGAATTGCAGCATGGTCTGCTGAAACACATACCGAACACAAAACAGAGTATCCGATTGATGCTTTAAAAGAAGCCGTAATCAATGCCATGGTTCATCGGGACTGGAATGAAAGAAAAAATATCCTCGTGAGAATGTTTGATGAGAAGGTTGAAATAATAAGTCCTGGTGAATTGATAAGGCCGCTTACATTAAAAAAATTGAAGAACCACACATACAAGCCAGAAAGTAGAAATAAAACTCTTACAAGAGTTTTGGCAAGACAGGGTTAATGGATGAAAGAGGAACAGGAATACTGCGAATGGAACAGTTTATGGAAAAGTGGGATCTGGAAAAACCAACATACAACGAAGAGGATGGTTATTTTGTTATAACTTTTAAGGGCCCCGTAATACCTGAGGTATTTGTTCCAAGGAGTAAATTTGAAGAGTTAAATGAGAGACAAAAGACAGCAGTTGAATATATCAAAAGGATGAAAAGCATTTCAAGAAAAGAATATATCGAGATAAACAGCGTTTCGCACACGACTGCACAAAAGGAGTTGAAAAATCTCGTTGAGAAGAAGATGCTTGAAACCGTCGGCGGCGGGAAATATCTGCGATATAGGTTGAAGGTTGACGCAAGGTTGACGCAAGGTTGACGCAAGGACATAACAAATGGGATGCATCATATAAGTGAGAAAGGTAAAGGAAGAAGCACATATTACCTGTTGAGAGTTGCCTATTAGTTGCTGATTAAGGTTTGACAGCCACATTAGATATCATGATCCCGGGTGAATTGCTTATACCACCTGACAGATTGTAAGAAAACTAACTTTTTTATGCCCCTAATATATCATTATAATATATTCGCATAAATTTTACCTTTAATTTTTGTAAATTTTGCTCACTATTCAATACCCTCATAATATATAAGGTAATTTTTTGGCAATTCTCTTATAGCCTGTTGAGAGGTTTGATATCATAGTGCCTAATGTGGAGGGAATTTAGGAATTTCCTGGGAGGGTTCTTGCTAAAGGAAGTTATGGGGAGAATTATGAAAAAATCTTGACCCCCTTCTGATGATGTTATAGGGAATAAAGAAAATACATCATTCACATTCGTTAAAGGTTTTCAAATTCCTGAGATAAATAAGGATTATCAGTTAATGCTTTCAAATTTCACAATGGTTAATATAAGTGGAAAATTTATTAAAATAGAAATTTCAAATCCTCCAAATGCTCATGTTTCAAGATTTTATATTAATCCGAATGAAACCCTGACAATCAAAGTTCAGGAAACAATAGAGTTAAATTTAACCTGGAAATATCCGATAACCGTCTCAACATCTTCAACAATCCCCGACGGAATTCACATTTATAAAAACGGAACTCAAATTTTATCCCTGTCCACATGGGAAGCAATATTTAAACATGACGGAAGAATACAAAATTTACTTAACACAAAGAAATATGATAATAACTATCCAAACAAATTAATCTTCAATTACAACAATTCAGAAAAAGTAGTAAAAATTTCAAATTTTTCAATCAGCGGAATTAATGGTTATGAAATGAATGTTTCCTGGGTTAATGGAAGGATGGATGTTCAGGAGATTGGATTTAGGATAAAAATCTATGAAAATAAAAGTTATGTGGAAATCAAATACATTTACAGAACAAAAAATGCTTATGTGAATTTAGAACCACTATTCTATGGAATATCCTTTGATAAAAATAAATTCAAGTATATAAAGGTCTTAAGAGACAGTGAAATAACAGGAAATATAAAAAGAAATCCGGCAGAAAATGAAAAGAATGGTTATCTTAATTTTGCAGAATGCGAACAAGGAAAATGCGAACTTGCTCAATATTATGGGGTAAATCACACATAACCGTCAAAAAATCACGAATAATCTCCGCCATTTATTGAGCAAATACGAAAATGCGATAAAATAACAGCGGATCAGTGGTTTATAGATAAAGGAGACAAAACACCCGAAAAGGCCGTTGAAATTAAAGGTAATTTCAGCAGAATAGAGCATTATTTTACATACAATCTTGTCCGGTTTTATATGTCTGATTTTAAAGAACCATTGAGAATATATGTTGATTAAAAACAAATTT
Source organism: Candidatus Altarchaeales archaeon A3 (assembly GCA_002083985.1). Classification (GTDB taxonomy): domain Archaea; phylum Altiarchaeota; class Altiarchaeia; order Altiarchaeales; family Altiarchaeaceae; genus Altiarchaeum. Next base: position 2,035 of record MTER01000162.1, on the reverse strand, counting down.
ATAAAAAATATTAAGAATTTGATGATGGTTACAAAAATAGAAAAAGCACTTGAAAAAATTAAGGGCATAAATAGCTTTGAATATGTGAAGTTTATTATTCTTTACGGATCTGCAGCAAAGGGACAGGCAAGAGAACATTCAGATATAGATATCTGCATATATTATGACAAAAATAATGAAAAATGTTCAAGATTTAGGTTTAGAGTTCTTTCAGAGCTTTTTGATGAGTTATACGATGTGCATATTTTCCAACAGCTCCCTCTTTATGTAAGGGCTGATGTTTTGAAAGGGAATATCCTGTATTGTAAGGATAAAAACTTCCTTTATGATACATCCATTGCAACTATTAAAGAATTTGAAGCATTTAAACACCGGCTTTATGATTATATTGGTGAGAAAACAATAACATGACCTCATTTCATTCGGACATTTTAAAAACAAATTTTTAAAATGAAAAATAAAATTATCAGAAAAGAAATAATCAGAACGAAGATAAAGGAGATAAAAGAAAGCATTGAATTAGTCGCGGAAAATTTGCCATCATCCTTTGATAAGTTTTCACATTTTGGATTGATTAAGGATGGGATTTATAAAAGGATAGAATTTTGCGTAGAAAATGTCTTTGATATATGTGCGATCATAAATACGGATATGGATCTTGGAATACCCGGCGATGATGAAGGTATTGTAGATAATCTGGTTTAAAACAAAATTTTGTGTGATGAAACAAGAGAAAAATTAAAAGCGATGAAAGGGTTTAGAAATATATTGGTTCACAGATATGGAAGGATAGATGATAACCTTGCTTATGAAATATTGAATGAAAATTTACGGGATTTTTATCCGTTTATGGAAGAAATAGAAAATCTTTTAGAACAAAAGTTTCCCATTTCATAAAATAGGTGTGTTGAAATGGGTGGGTTGCCAGATTACACCAATTTACCACTAAAAATCATATTGTGCCTGGTAATAAATTTGTAAAAAATCCCATATTTAGCAATTTTTTTTGCACCATCTGTGAGTTATACTATGGATGTTTGAACGAAGCGAAATTATTTTAAACTTTTGATATAATTTTCCCATTGCAACCTATATCATTTTGTGATAAAACTATAGTTGCAGGTGTTGTAATTCTAAATGGGAAACTTTTATTAGAATATGATTTTTAAATTTTGATGGCGTAAAAAATAAGTGACTTTTTTTACAATATAAATTTTAATATTTCTTTTAAGCGGAATTTTTAAAATATTGCTTTTAATTTTTTTCGATTTATAGAGGTGAGCATCAACAGTCACCTGTTAATTACGCCATCAATAACTCTCCATTAGTTGGCAAAGAATTGACAAATTAAAAGGAGTAAAATTTATTGGGGAGTTAAGTTTAAAGGATGGAGATGTTGTGGAGATTTATTTGTGAAATTTTAAAAATAATTAAGTGAAATTTAAATTCATAAAATTTAAAATGTTGGAAATTATTATTTTGGTGATTGCAGCGTTGTTGATATTATGGCTTTTATGGAAACTCGCCATTAAACCACTACTCAAATTTTTACTCATGGCAATTATTGTGTTCATTGCTTTAATTTTCGCTGCAAAATTTTTTAATTTATTTTAAACAAAGAATAAGACAAATTTATTTTTAAGTGTGTTTTTTCATATACGCAAGCAGTTCCTTAATTATAATTCTCCATTCAGGTCTCATGCGAGTGGGGACATAGTGGTAAGTTGAATTTTGTATGTATCTGTAATTTTCGTTAGCTTTTTTCAGTTTTTCAACCAAGTTTATAAAGAAGGTCTCTTTCTCAATCTTATAAAACTTCAGCATTAGGTCTAACGATTTCTTAAATTTTTCGGGGTTATATTCAAGCATTGTGCAATGATACACATCATAAATATCCTTGCCTTCGGTGCGGGAGTATAACACAATAAATTTTCTTGAGAGTAAATCCTCAAAAGAATAGGTGAGGAACATTACGGGATTTACAGACATAAACGAAGATACGAGCATCTGCTTTTGAGGAAGTTTAGAGCACAAT
>MTER01000161.1 GCA_002083985.1 Candidatus Altarchaeales archaeon A3 | reverse complement strand
AATGTTTGCATAAATATTGATTTTAAAGTTCTGGATAAGAATTTGGGTTGTTTGTATGCAGGCACGCATATAGATACTTTTTGTTTAAGCATTTTTAAATTCTCTTAGCAACACATATTATAAAATCTTTTTTTTCAAGATAATCTTTGACATCATGTGATTGATAGTTTTGATATTTAAAAAATTCTGATACCAAACAACTCTGAAATAACCATTGTTTGATCTTTTCTTCAGTGATGTTAAAAGTTAAATGAAATCCCATCGAAATAGCTTTAGGACACATCTTTTGCATATATGGTGTTGAAAAAAATCAGTATTCTATTCGGCTTAAGAGATCGTCTGAAAATTTTAAATACCTCAAGAATGTCCTCTTCTTTTAGATGTTCAATTGTCTCAAAGGACACAATCGTATCAAATAAAGATTCATATTTAAGATCTAATAGATTGGCATTAATAAAGTTTACATTGCTTATCTTTTTATATCTTTTTTTAATTTTATTAATTACTGTTGAATTAATATCTCCCCAATTACTTTTTGAGATTTCTCGGCAAGCATTACACTGCCATAACCTGTACCCCAGGCAAAATCTCCGCAAAGACCGCCCGACGAAATAAAATTTTTGGCAAATTCATATCTGTGATAATGTGATTTTTGATAGATATCTAATGTATCGAAATTAACATCTCTTTCATAATATATATCTACTCGCTCTCCATCGCCACTAAGATTTGATTTGCTTATTAGTGGTTTTATTAAGTTTTTTATTTCGTTAATAATTTTGTTCATTATCCTTTAGTTTAGGGTTTAATAATTAATCCTTGGCAAGTTGGTAAAGTTAATATTTTAACTCCTTTTCTTTGAGCAAAAGCGTCATGGGCTTCTTTCTGGTCGTTAGTTGAATTTGCATACCCATAATCATCAAGAATGATAATTCCCCCACTTATTATTTTGTCCCAAAAGAATTCAAGTGCAGCAACTTCCGGTTGAACGCAGTTCATATCAATCGACAAAAAGCACACCTTTTCAGTTTTAACAAGATGCAATATTTCTGGAACTCCTCCTTTGATAATTTCAACATTGAAATTTTTAAAAGTTTCTTTCACTTGATCATATACTTGTTTTTTCTCGGCATATCCCAATATTTTATTTCTTTCCATCTCTTTTTTAGAGCAAAATCTTTCATCCATTCCGCTGAATGTATCCAGCAAGTAGTATTTTTTATTAGTTTCAGGAAAGTTAATATAATTAATAATTGCTCGTGCGAAAATTCCTGTGTGCACTCCACAATCTACGAAATCGCCTTCTATATGCTTTGCATGAAATGCCGCCCAACATAAGACATGAATTCTCCAATGTATATCATTATTTTTAATAAGATCACTAGATGTCGCTTTTCCTAAATTATAAGATTCTAAAAATAAAGGATCTTTCATAAAGTCTGCATTATGATAAGTGTATAATAAGTCTTGAGCATATGTTATCTTCGACTTATCTAAAAGATAATATTTATCCATATTTATACCAATGCTCTTATTAATTATAGATTTGAGAAAATTTATAAAGATGTTTGGTAAAATAAATTTTAATAGTTTTTTCATTTTAGATGGGTCTATTTTTTAATGGTGTTCCATTTAAGAATTGGTCTAACTATGCCTGGAAATTCGCCAACATAATTTCCTCTAGCAGATTCCCCAGTGATATTATCCACAACATTAAAGGCAATTACATTAAGTTCATGAATATGAATTCTAAAAAGGTCAGGGTTAAAAATGGCAACACCCACTATCACAATTCCTTCTGAAAGAAAGTTAGATGGTATCCATACTGTTGAAGAGTAATATCCTTTACTATGCGGCACTTTCCTAAACTCAGATGCTACATCATGGGAATTTAGAATATTTATTTCTTGCTCATTAAATAGATTACACTCATGAGTAAACACATAACCATCTTGTAAAACCTCATAATCCATTGTAATACCAATGGGTTTGGTAATGTCAAAATTATCAACAGTTTTATCATCTTCGGTATGTACTCTTACTTGCGTAAGTCGTACAATATCGTCACATGGTGCTTTACTTATATCATTCCATCTGCGTTTTGTAACAAACATAGTATTTGATTTGAGATAAAAATTAATTGCATTATCTGTTGATCCAACATATTGAATAGAACCATTATTTAAAAGAATAGCACGTTGGCACAATCTCCTTACAGAATCTATATTATGGCTTACAAATAATACAGTTCGCCCGCCTTCAGCTATTGTTTGCATCTTCCCCAAACACTTTTTCTGGAATTCCATATCCCCTACAGCCAACACTTCATCAACAAAATTTCCGGTTCAAGATGTGCTGCTACTGCAAAAGCTAACCTTACATACATCCCGCTGGAATATCTTTTTACCGGCGTATCAATAAATTTTTCAACTCCTGAGAAATTTACAATGTCGTCAAATTTTTCATTAATTTCTTTTTTTTTCATTCCGAGAATAGCACCATTCAGATAGATATTTTCTCTTCCTGTAAGCTCTTGGTGAAATCCTGTTCCTACTTCAAGAAGAGATGCTACTCTACCTAGTATGATAGCTTCTCCTGATGTTGGCTCTGTAATTCTTGTGAGTAGTTTAAGTAGTGTGCTTTTCCCTGACCCGTTTTTACCAATTATCCCGACAATTTCTCCTTTGTTAACTGTGAATGAAACATCTTTTAACGCCCACATTGTGTTTGGTTCGGGTCCTGCCTGCGGGTCATTCGGTTCAATCATTCTGTGATTTTCTCCGATTTTATGCAACATTTCTTCTTTTCCACTTATTTTGTACCACCAGCGGTTCACTGATTCATAGAGAGTTGTTGAGCCGATTACTCCTAAACGATAGAGTTTGGAGAGGTTTTTTACTTCAATTATTGGTTTATTCATTGTTTATGTTTATTGATTTTTGTCACCTTAGCACTAACTGCTTGTGGAATTGTTAATATATCTGACTTTTGATTTGTTGTTTTCAATTCATTTTTTCTCTCTTGCTCGTTAAATGAGTCGTTAAATGAGTCGTTAACCCTTTTTAATTCATAATAAACCCATCTTCCTTTCTGTCCAACCCTCCTAACCATATTTTTTGAAACGAGTTCATCCAGATCACGCTGTGCAGTTGCTATTGAGCATTTACACAGTTCTGCATACTCTTTACGCTTAATTCTTTTGTGATCAGAAATATAAAATATAGCTTTCTTTTGCCTTTCATTTAAATCTTTTGTATCTATTTGCGGAACTTTTGTATAATACTCCGGATTTCTGAATATAATTCCAAAATAACCTGTTCGCTCCTTAAATTCCGGATGAGGAAGATTCCATTCATCGCAAGATTTATTCATTCTCAATATTCCTGTGCCTCTTTTATCCATTAAGTCCCTTCTTGAAAAAACGCCTGTAATTGTCTTGTTTCTGCTTTTAGGAGTATATGTTAGATCCATTAATTGGCTGATAGTTAATGGTCTTAAAAGTTCTCCCGGGCTCCATATCTCTATCCTGTCATCAAACATCTTAAGAAGAATTGACTCTTTATCATGATAATCTCTATGGACAACAGCATTTATCATTGCCTCTTTTAAAGCATCAAGGGGGTATTCTGTTTTTACTTCCATTTCAAATCCTTTTGGAGTGTAGGAAGTTCTCATGTTTTTAAGCACAAATTTCTTTGCATCATCAATTAATGTAAACGCATCTCCTTCAAGATCTGCTCTGTCAATCCACATAGTAACATCAAGTCCCTTATATCTGTCTGCCCTGATTATCGTATGCGGCAGTTCCAGGGAAGGATGTTTTCCAAACAAAACAATTCCTGCAATGGTTGGAACTAATTTTTTATTTTCTTCAACAGCAAAGTGCTCTTTTTCCAGTAACTCATAAAAATGTTTTCCGTCTAACTGGTCCGTTAAATTGCTTTCTTTAAAATATTCTTTAATTTTATCCATATTGATATCATCAAGAGTTGCATTTTCAACCGAATAAATATCCTGACTTTTAGATGAACCATCCCGATATAACCTTGCAATTTCCTCTTTGTTTGCAGGCATATCCGATGAGCCAATTCTAACTCTCGGAGTATATTCCCCCGTAACAAAATAAGGTGTATCATTGCCTTTTGGACAACGAATTACAATAAAGTCCTTTTCTTTATATTTTACAAATTCAACTTCCGGTTGTTCATCCAATCTGCAATAGTGCCCTATTATCTGAATAAATCCCTGTTCCGTCCTTTGCGGATTTTTCAAACCAACTAGTTTTCTTGTCTCATCTTCGACACCAAAAATGATTTTCCCGCCACGGGTGTTGTAAAAAGCAACCACCAATTGTGCAATTTTTTCGGGCTTTGGTAGATCTAACTTGAAGTCCAGATCCTTGTTTTCCAATTCCCCTAATAATTTTTCAAACTCCTTTTCATTCATTGTAAATATTCCTGATAAATTTTTTATAAATTAATTTTAAAATTAAAAGATTATATTACCTTCATTTTTTCTCGCCAAGTCCCTGAATGATGCCCAAGATGTATCAATAAATTTTTCAACACCTGAAAAATTTACAATTTCATCAAATTTTTCATCAATTTCTTTTTTTTTCATTCCAAGAATAGCACCATTCAGATAAATATTTTCTCTTCCTATAAGCTCTTGGTGAAATCCTGTTCCGACTTCCAAAAGAGATGCTACTCTTCCTCGTATGATGGCTTCTCCTGATGTTGGCTCGGTAATTCTCGTAAGTATTTTAAGAAGAGTGCTTTTTACTGACCCGTTTTTACTGATTATTCCGACTATTTCCCCATTGTTAACCGTGAATGAAACATCTTTTAACACCCACATTGTGTTTGGTTCGGGTCCTGCCTGCGGGTCATCCGGTTCAGTCATTCTGTGATTTTCTCCGATTTTCTGCAACATTTCTTCTTTTCCACTTATTTTATACCACCAGCGGTTCACTGATTCATAAAGAGTTGTTGAACCGATTACTCCTAAACGGTAGAGTTTGGATAAATTTTTTACTTCAATTATTGGTTTTTCCATTGTTTATGTTTATTGATTTTTGTCACCTTTTGTCACTTTTTGTCACCTTAATGAGGTAATATCTTCCTCTCCCGGTAACTGGTCCCATCTGGGCAATTAAATTTAGATTAACTAATTTATTCAAATCACGCACAGCTGTTCTTTTAGTACATCCTGTAATTTTAATGTAATCCCGGGCAGTAATCTTTTCTTGCGTAATTTTCTCAAAAAATAAATTCTGCCTTTCATTTAATTTAGACTCCTCAAGTATTGGAATATTTTGCATTGCAGGGTTAATAAATCTAATTAGGAAATAATCTGTTTTCTCTTTAAATTCGGGCTTAGGTAAGCCGTGTTTTTTCATTGCCTCCCTAATTCTGAGAAATCCAGTTCCCCGTTTATCCATTACTCCTGATTTTCCAAAAACTTCAATAATTGTTTTATTTCTTGATATGGGAACATAATCATTACTTTCAATCTCCTTTATTTCTAATGGCCTTAATAATCCGCCAGGGCTTAAAATATCCATATGACTACCAAACATTCTCACAAGAATGGCATTTGAACTATTCCAATCTCTATGGACCAATGCATTAATTACAGCTTCCCTTAATGCTTCAATCGGATACTCTGTTCTAAATTCTGTCTTGAAGCCGACAACTTTTGCAGGAGTTCTCATATTATTCAATAAAAATTT
>MTER01000160.1 GCA_002083985.1 Candidatus Altarchaeales archaeon A3 | reverse complement strand
CCTCATTGGTTTTTAGAATATTAAAAATACTTCAAGTATTTTTAGTATGGTATAAAATAGCCCCCATAAACTATTTCGCAACAACTCTAATATAAATGAATTTACATTCTGAATTAAAAAATCTTTCATACGAAAGTAATTATTAAACCTCTAAATAATTAAATACAATCATAAAAGATGATAGAACGACTAATTAAAAACAACAAGGAAATAATACTAATCGGAACCGCTCATATATCCAAAGAAAGTGTAAATGAAGTAAAAAGCACTATTGAAGCAGAGAAACCTGAGATAGTATGTGTTGAATTATGCAAGCATAGATATGAAATTTTGAATGATAAAGAGAAGTGGAAACAGACAGATATAACAAAGGTTATAAAGGAAGGTAAAACCGCTCTGTTTCTGGTAAATTTAATCCTTTCAAATTTTCAGAGGCGATTGGGGGAGGATGTGGGAATTTTGCCCGGAGCAGAGATGATCGAAGCAATGAATGTTGCTAAAAATTTAAACATTCCAATAGAGTTAGCAGACAGGGATATAAATATTACTATGAAAAGAGCATCTCACAAAATGAGTGTTTTTGAAAAATATAAGGTCTTTTCCTTAATATTGCTAACATTGTTTTTCTCTGAAAAGTTAAGAGCAGAAGAAATTGAACAACTGAAGAATAAAGATGTTATGTCACAAATGATGGATGAATTGTCTATCGCTTTTCCGAATGTTAAAAATACATTAATTGATGAAAGGGACTATTATTTGACAAATAAAATTTTGAATGTTGAGGGGAATAAAGTTGTTGCTGTTGTCGGAAGCGGACATCTGGCAGGGATAAAAAAGAACCTTGAAAAATTTTCCGAAAAAACAAGCGAACAGCACGAAAATTTAATGAATGAAGTTACATACATTCCGAAAGGGCGAAATTCAGTCAAAATTTTTGCATACTCAGTTTTATTACTTATTACTGTAATGTTCGTTTATGGATTGTATGTTAAAGGAATGGATGTATTTTTGAATATGGCTTTCACATGGTTTTTATACCATTCCGTATTTGCTGCAATCGGAGCGATTTTAGCGTTTGCCCATCCTTTAACAATATTGGCAACTTTTATAGGGGCGCCTTTTACAGCAATGCATCCTGGCATAGGAATCGGAACGGTTTCCGCACTTGTTGAAGCAAAGGTTCGTCCGCCAAAGGTCTTTGATTTTGAAAATTTACACAAAATAAAAAAATGGAAAGACTTATGGGGAAATCAGGTTGTTATAATTATTTTTATATTTTTTTTTACAAGTATTGGTGGTTCAATTGCAACATTTATATCGCTGGGCTTTATGCTTCCGATGCTATGGTAAAATTTTAGAATAAATTTAGTATTGATGGCGTAATTAATGGATGACTGTTGGTGATCACCCTATATAAAAAAAATTAAAAGCAATATTTTAAAAATTTCACTTAAAAGAAATCTTAAAATTTATGTATTGCTAAAAAAGTCACTTATTTTTTACGCCATCTATTATTTAATATCCAAAATTTAATTATTAGAGTTGTTGCAAATTAAAAATTTTAAAGGTGAAAATTAATAAAATTTAAAGGTGAAAAAGTTATTTTGCAACATGTCTAATAATTTCAAATTTTTTCCATCATATTTTACGTAACTTCTCAATAAGTTGGGGCGAATAAATTTTATACGGCTCATTTTTATAAAAAACAAATACAAAAAGTGCAAAACAATATATTTTGTCATTTTCAAAATCATATAGATTTTGAAAATATCCGAGCAACAGCGAGGTTATCTTCTCACAAGTTATTGAGAAGTTACTATTTTACAGCATAAAAAACAATTTTTTAGATGGTTTATATATTGTTATGATATAAAATAGAGCACATAAACTATTTCGCAACAACTCTAATAATTTCGCTATGCTCAAATCTCAAATATTTATAAAAATATATAAAATTTTTAAAATGGCAAAACAAGTCAGTCCGACTCGGATGGAACTGCTTAGAATAAAGCAAAAAATAAAATTAGCACAAAAGGGACACAGTTTGCTTAAAAAGAAAAGAGATGCTTTAATGATGCGGCTTTTTGAAATTGCAAAAAACATGAAAGAAGTCAGGCCACAAATTCAGGAAAATATAATAAGCGGGCAGGAATCACTGATAAAGGCGTATGCGATGGCTGGACCTTTGGAAATGAAAACAATTGGCGACTCTGCCGGTGCGATGCCTGAACTTAATATGACTTATGAGTCAGTTGGAGGAGTAAAACTTCCGAAAATTGAGCTTGACAGTAAAAACATGGGAAAAATTGACTACGGGGTTGTGATGACATCTTCTTCAATAGATAATTCTGTAGATAGATTTGAGAATATAAAGAAGGATTTATTATCTCTTATTGAAACAGAAGAAACTATAAAACGATTAGCATCGGAAATTATAAAAACAAAGAGGAGGGTAAATTCTCTTGAACATATATTGATTCCTGAATTATTAAAAACACAAAAAGATATAAAGGCAAAACTTGAAGAAGCAGAAAGGGAAAATTTCTTCCGCCTGAAAATCGTTAAGAAAAAGTCCGAGAAAAAGCTGAAAGATATAAACCTGAAGAAAAATAAACCTAAAGAATAAACAAAGGGAGAGAAATACGAAATAATATAGAGGTACAATAAGGGAATGGACATGACCGCAGATGACAAACATAATGTGCATTTTGAGAAATTTTTGCGTGAAATTGAGAATACAAAGATAACAAAAGCAATCGTCCAAAGCATTTTGCCGGAATTAGGAAAGTCCATAGGAAAGAATTTGTCAGATGTAGAATTGTTTAATAAAATATTACTGTTTCTTGAAAAAAAGATTGATGAAGATGGATCACTTCCTGCAGATAATAAAACAGGCGGATTAATTTCTATAAGAATAAAAATTTATAAGAAAAACCCGAACACAGAAAAATACATACTTGTTTATGGTTATTTAACATCTCTTGCGGCAGAGTCGCTGGGAAATTTCTATGTGAAATCAGATAAAGCGATTGATTATATTGGTATTGAACTTGAAAAAGGAAATATGACTGCAAAGAACGGAGGAAATTTTGTCGGTATGAAGATGTCCGGCGGAAACATACATATTCTTAGAAATACCGGAATGTTTGCAGGACAGCGAATGACAAACGGAAATATTAAAATTGACGGAACAGCAGGGATGTGTCTTGGAGATGGAATAAGTGGAGGAAAAATTGAGGCAAAAATAGCTGATAAGACAGCGAGTAAGAATGAGAATGTCATTGTTGAAGAAATAATGGAATCAAACACGGAAATTTCTAAAGAAGAGATTGAAAAGTATCTTAAAAAGACCTCGCTCACAGGAAAGTCATCGGTGGATGAAGATGTTATTAGCAGATATGTTCAGGAAGCAGGTAAAAACATTGACGAGTGGGAAAAAAGAAATAAAACAAATACAAATAAAACAAATACTGAAAAAGAGGACTTTAAAAAAGAGCTGAGCGGTGAAGATGTCATAGACAGATATGTCTGGGAAGCAATTAAAGACCTCAACTATCAGAAAGAAAACCCAACTATAAAAAATAATATAATTAATAAAAAAAGCGATGAGATCCCATTGAGCAATGTTATGTGGGAAATTTACGGCGATGTAGATATAAAGAAAATAGAAGGGATCGACTATATAGACGAGAGTAAAAGAGATAAGAAACAGAAAGAACAAAGTGAATTTGCGGATAAATTTTTTATTCTCCGGCAGGATGAAAAAGAAGATGCAAAATACAGGGATGAAAATTTTGAGCGATTAATACTTGCTTTTAAATATAAAGGGGCAACAAAGGAAGAAATTATAAAGGTAAATTTAGGACTTGAGGATATTAAAAAAATTTTAAATAAAGTAACTCCTTTAACCATTCTGGAAAAAACAATTATGGGCTATTTAACATCAGTTGCAGCGGAAAAGATGGCAATAAACGGAGAGACATTATTTATTGAAAGAGATCTGGATTATATAGGGATGGAAATGAAAAATGGAAAAATTTCGGTTAAAAATGCAGGAGAATATCTTTGCAAAAATATGTATGACGGAGATATCATCGTTGAGAGAGATACTTTTGGAAATGTTTGTGAAGGTATGATTGGAGGCAGGATTGAAATCAGGGGAAATGTCCATGGTGACTATGTCGGATGGAGAATGGAAGGCGGGGAAATTTTAATTAAAGGAACAGCTAGAAATTTTGTCGGACTGAGAATGATGGACGGAAAAATCACGGTTGAAAAATACGCCGGAAACAGTATCGGCGAGAGAATGGAAGGCGGGGAAATTTTAATTAAAGGAATATGTGGAATCGCCGGGAAAGGAATGAAAAACGGAATAATACGGATTAAGGAAGGAATCAAAAGCAGCGAAAGAGAAGGAGGCGAAATTTATACTTTGTAAAATTTATTGCTTTGATTGTTTTTGACATTGATTGTAAATTTAATATTATAATTGTAATTTATTAAGTTAAAATTTATTAATAAATTAAAATAAAATTTAAAAATGGTCAAGAGCAGAAGAGTAAGAAGCAGATTTTTGTATGTGCAGTGTAATAAATGCAGAAATAAACAGGTGGTCTTCGGATGTGCAAAAACAAAGGTGGGTTGTTTAGCGTGTAATACGCCGTTATTAATTCCAACAGGAGGCAAGTCGGCACTTGTAAAAAATCCAATTACAAAACTACCTAATGCGCATATTTTAGAGATATTAGATAAAAATTTATAATTTCGTATTTTTTGTTTTGCAGGTTTGTATTTTATATTTTTTTATTTTGTCGGGGTCGTAGGGTAGCTTGGTTATCCTTTTAGCTTTGGGAGCTAGAGACCTGAGTTCAAATCTCGGCGACCCCAAATTTTATAAAATTTAGCAACGATAAGTTATTTCTAAAAGTTCATCGGTATGTATGAGTAGTTGTGAGTGTATTGGTTTTTCATTTTCAAATGCTGATTGAAATAGATTGGAATTATTCTGAATTGCTGGGATAGTAGGGTAGTTTGGTATCTGGAAAGGTAGGCCACATCGTTAGCGATGTGAATTATACTTCACAACCTCACAAATTGAGCTTTTTTAAATTTCTAAAATTATAATTA
>MTER01000159.1 GCA_002083985.1 Candidatus Altarchaeales archaeon A3 | reverse complement strand
GATGAAAACAAAAACAATCTTTTTTTCATTTGCAATTTTAATTTTAATCGTGCTTACTGTTAATACACCTTTAATTGCACACGAAACAATTGCCCCCAAAACAATTGAAATTCAAGTATATTCATATAATTTTTCAGAACCATCACTTGAAAAGCAAGGAATTTACGACACAATAAATATTCCTGGAACATACCTTTATGGAGAATTTGGCTCTCCTTTAATCCCGGTTAAAACAGCAAAAATTTTACTGCCCCAAAATTCAAAAATAAAAAGTATTGAGGTTAAAGGTGACAAGATGTCTCTTCCATTTAATTATTACATCAAACCGTACCAGGGGGTTGTTCCAATATCATTCAATCAAACCCTTTATGATACAAACATAATAATCAACGAAACGATATACAATTCAAAAAAAGAATTTCCTAAAAATTTATATTCTATTGAATCAATTCAGAATTTTATGGGTTATAAAATACTGATTTTGAATCTTTACCCCGTTCAATATATTCCAAAAACAGGAAAAATAAATTATTATAAAAATTTAACATTGCAGATTGAGACCGAAATTTCAAACATATCTGCTCTCGCAAATTCTGATACAATCAGAGAATCAGAAGCAGACAAAGTATATCTGAGGGAACTGGTTGATAATCCGGAAATTATAAATAATTATTCGCAACATCATTATTCGCCATTTTTATCTTTATCAATTTCTGACTCAAATGAATCGTATGATTATCTTATAATCACGAATAATGCATTAAACTCATCTAATTTATCTTATACATTTCAAAATTTATCTGACTGGAAAGCAAAGAGGGGAATAAAAACAAAAATTGTTACAATTGAGCAGATAGTAATGACTCAGATTATTTTTGCGATGGTTTGTGGGGCGACGGCTGCGGGAACGGTTCACAATTCAACGATACACAAGCAAAGATTAGAAATTTCATAAAAGACGCATATCATAACTGGGGAATACGATATGTTTTACTTGGAGGAGATGATGAAATAATCCCTCACAGGGGATTTTACTGCCATATTGAAGGAATGTTTCTGCCGTTAGGAGAAGGAACAGATACAGATATTCCTTCTGACTTATATTATGGTTGTCTTGACGGTTCGTTCAATTACAATAATAATTCATATTATGGTGAAATTGGAGACGGCGAAGATGGAGGAGAAGTTGATATTTTTTGTGAGATTTATGTTGGAAGGGCTCCTGTAAGTAATGAACAGGAGGTCTCAAATTTTGTAATGAAAACGATTTCTTATGAAAATTCAAGTGATTCGTATTTAAGCAATGCATTGTTCGCAGGTGAATGGTTACAAACTCTTCCTGGTGGCAGTAATCACTGGGGCGGCGATTCAATGGATGAAATTAAAGACGGTTCAGATAAATGGGGAATTTACAATCCTCCATTTCCATCGTGTTTTGATATCGAGACACTATACGATAAAGAGGGTATTTGGTCTAAATCAGCAATGATTAATAAAATAAATAATGATGAACATATAATAAATCATTTAGGACACGCAAACTATGGGATAGATATGAAAATGTATAGATCAGATGCCGATGCCTTAAATAATGATAAATATTTCTTTGGCTACAGTCAGGGATGTATTGCCGGAGATTATAGTGTAAATGACTGCATATTGGAGCATTTTGTTGTTAAAAATCCGACAGGGGCATTTGCATTTATAGGTAATTCAAGATTTGGTCTCGCTGATGAAGAAGGAACAACAAACGGACCATCACAATTTTATCAGAGAAAATTCTATGATGCTGTCTTTGGAAAGAAAATAACGAACATAGGCAGGGCAAACCAGTATTCTAAGGAATCATTAGCCGGAATGATAAAGTCCCACACCGGAGGAATGAGGTGGGTTTATTATGAACTTAACCTCCTTGGAGACCCTGAAACACCGCTTCATATTAATTGCAGTGCTTTTAACATCACTGTCGAGTGTAAAAATCTTACGGTATGTAAAAATGGAAGTTGCGATTTTACAAGAATTGATGACGCTGTTGGCGCTGTTTGTCCAGGGTATAGGGTGGATGTAAGAGACAATGAAACATACAATGGAACACTTGGTTTATTTGGAGATAATATTACATTAAATTGTAATGGTGCAAAATTATCGGGAAACATGAACGGAACGGGAATTGCTGTACTTTCCTCAGATAACAGCAGAATAGAAAATTGTATAATAAAAAATTATACTTCAGGTTTACTTTTGTCATATTCAACGAATGTAACATTAATCAATAATTCAATGGAAAATAATACTTATAATTTTGATGTGTCCGGCTTGAAAATTTCACATTATATTCAGAACATAGATATTTCAAATAAAGTTAATGGAAAATCAATGTATTATCTGGTTGGTGAAACAAATGCGGAAATAGAAGACGCAGGTTTTGTCGGACTTGTCTCATGCAACAATATAACTGTTTCAAATTCAACATTAATACATAATGGTTATGGGGGAATTATTATAAATTCAAGTGATAGTATAATGCTGAATAATAATTTAACTTTAAACAAATACGGAATATTTACTGACCATTCTACATCCGGAATTGAAATAATAAATAATAACATGATGGACATGGATTATTCGGGAATTTACATAAAAAATTCAACTTTAATTAACATATCTGATAATAAAATTAATGAAACAATTGACGGAATATATGTAGTAGGATCATCAAAAAACAGGATGTTCAGGAACACTATCAGTTCAAATAGTAACAATGGGATTATTCTTATTGACTCGCAAGAAAATGAAATATTAAATAATTTAATAGCAAAAAACTTTGACGGAATATGGGTTTATAGTTCAAGCAGTAATAATTCAATATTCAATAACACTTTATGTAATAACACTATGAGGGGTATTGGTGTTGAAAATAATTCATCAGATAATACCTTAACAAACAATACAATAAATTACAATAATGAGAGCGGGATTTATATTCAGGATAATTCAAATTTCAATAAAATTTCAAACAATAAAATTTCAAACAATACTGTTGGAATTTTCTCTCAAAATTCAAATTCAACGATAAATAACAATGCTGTTTGTGGAAATATGCAATTGGATTTTAACTCAACAAATTGGCTTTCAAGTTCAGGAGATAATAATGCCTGCGATAAAGCGGATGGATGGAATGACACAAATATAATTGGATGCAGGAATAAGTGTAAAGCAAGCGACATCTTTGATTTGGTTGAAATGCTTGAATATTTAAGCGGAGAGAAAACAGGATTGTATCGGGAAAATTCATACTATAAGTTTGTTGGAAGTGTGAGTGACTATATAAATTTACTTGATGCCTTTGCTTTAATTGCTCAAATTGTTACTGTAGGATAAATTAAATTAAACATAAGAGCGTAATTAATAAGTCAATAATATGGGCCACTATTTTATTAACATGTCCGGACAGAAAAGGAATTGTCGCAACTGTTACTGATTTTCTTTACAGGAATGATGGAAACATTTTGCACGCGGACCAGCATATTGACGATGAAAGTAAAACATTATTTATGCGGGTTGAGTTTGATTTAGCGGATTTTGCAATTGAAAAGGAATATCTAAAGGAGAAATTTGATGAAATAACAAAAAAATTTAGTATGCAATATTCAATAAAATTTTCATCTGAAATTCAGAATATCGCAATTTTTGCCGGAAAGGAGGAACATTGTTTATTTGACATACTTTTAAAGCAAAAAGCCGGAGAATTAAAGTGTAACATTCCATTGATAATAAGCAATCATCCTGATATGGAAAACATCGCGAAATTTTTTAACTGCAAATATTATGTAATAGAAAAAACACCTGAAAATAAAATTTCTCAGGAAATGAAAGAAGCGGAATTGCTGGAAAAATTTAAAATTGATACAATCATTTTGGCAAAATATATGCAGATTTTAAGTCCGAATTTTATTGAAAATTATCCCGACAGAATAATAAATGTCCATCATTCGTTTTTGCCAGCGTTTAAAGGTGCAAAGCCATATTTACAGGCCTATACAAGAGGGGTAAAGTTAATCGGAGCGACCGCACATTATGTTACGGAAGAATTAGATAACGGCCCGATAATTGAACAGGAGGTTGTAAGGGTTAGTCATAGGGATATATTGTCTGATTTTATTGAAAAAGGAAAGATTGTTGAAAAATTAGTTCTGGCAAGGGCATTAAAGGCGCATTTAGAGAATAAAATTTTGGTGTATGGGAATAAAACTGTTGTTTTTGATTAAATATATAAAAATTGGTAACTATTCAGCCACCCAAAAAATTACGAGTAAATTTTTTGACTTTTTTGTATTTTTTGAAATTTCTACAAGTAAATTTTGTAACCTCTAAATAGTTACAAAAATTGATGGCGTAATTAACAGGTGACTGTTGGTGCTCATCCACTATAAATCGAAAAAAATAAAAAGCAATATTTTAAAAATTCCCCTTAAAAGAAATCTTAAAATTTATGTATTGCGAAAAAAGTCACTTATTTTTTATACTCTCAAAAATTTAATCTATAAATTTAAATAAATTAACTACAAAATATTTAAAATGCTTAAAAGATTAAAAGTTAAAAATTTTCGTTCTTTAAAGGATTTTGAGACTGAATTTGGAAAATTTAATGTTCTCATTGGAAGGAATAATTCCGGAAAGAGCAACATAATTGATGTTTTAAATTTTATAAGTGAGGGCTTTAATGAAAATTTAGAAAGTTTATTTAACAAAAGAGGAGGATATAAAAATGTTGTTTTTGGAAAAAATGATGAAAACAATATTGAAATAGAGATTGAAGGTGAAGAAGATAATTTCAGATTCTTTTATTATATTTGTATATCAGGAAAATATGAACAAATAAAAATAGTCAATGAAAAATTGAAAATAAAAAATGATGAGTTGGAAAAAATATTAAAGCAAAAAGAATATAGGGATTATTTTATGGATGGATTTGAATTTGGATATGATGAAGATGTTTATCACCTAAGACCAATGTTATTCGGTAGAGGAAATTTGCTTAAGAGTATTAAAAAAGATGAATTATTCAGGCAAATTGAGTCAAGTATAAAGGAAAATATAATAAAAGATAAGAATGGAGAAATATCAATCAGACATTTTTATGATTTACCTTTTTTTATATTTTTTCACCTGAATTTGAATTTAGCAACTCACGCAGCACTCGCAGATATATTTTTATCCATCGTTAAGAGAGAAAATTTTAAAGAATTTGTAGGGGGGAAGTCAGAAGGCAGACAATCATTGTTCGTAATTTTTCCTGTAAAATATGAGATTGAAGATATAATAAAAATAATTGAAACAGGGCTTAAAGGAATTGTTAAATTTTTTAATGCTGTTAAAATTTCCACATATAACTTTGTTCCTTACTTAATAAAAAAAGAAATTTCGGATGCTTTTGTTGAAAAGCCAGTTGTTTTAAAAACAGAAGGAAATAATCTTTCCTTAGTCTTGTTAAATCTTTTACAGGAAGATAGAAAAAAATTTGATAGAATTCAGGAATTGCTTTCCGGAGTTATTGGAGGAATAGAAGAAATTAGACCCGTGGTTGAAGGAAATAAGGTCTATTTAAAGATAAAAGAAAAAAATTTTGACAATGATTTTCAGGTTTGGACATTAGCAGACGGAACAATATCATTATTGGCACATATTACAGCAATTCAGGTTGCAAGTAACAAGACCATTTGTTTTGAAGAGCCGGAAAACCATATTCATATGCAATTGCTTGAATTTATATTTGAGCTCTTAAAAAAATCAGAAAAACAAATAATAATCTCTACTCATTCACCTTATTTTATTGATTATTGTGATTCGGAAGATATAATAATTGTTGAAAAAGAAAAAGGAGAAACAAAGACGAGGAGAATTAAAAATATTGAAAAATTAACAGAGTTTTTAGATAAATCAGGCATGAGTTTGGGGGAAGCATACTATAGTAAGAGGGTTTAAAAATGAATCAAAACTTTGTAAAAAATTTAATAATTGTTGAAGGAAACAGCGATGAAGAAATTCTTAAAGAGATTTTGGAAAAAGAAGGATTTCAAGAAAGAAAAGAAGAATCCAAAGAAACATTTATCAGAGGTAATTTTCAATTTTTTGTTTTTTTAGCAAGTAAAGCATCTAAAGGTGGTAAATCACAGGTTTTTAAGTATCTAGATAAAACAGTATATGGAGATATAGGAGAATATAAAAATATAATCATCCTCGTAGATTATGACAACTCTAAGAAAGATGAGGGTGAGATTAAAAGTAAGATTAATAAGATAAACAGTAAAATAAAGAATAAAAAAGATTGCCAGATACAAGTGTGTTTCGCAAAGCAAGAGATTGAAGCATGGTTGCTTGGATGCTTTGACAATATTATAAAAGATCACCCGGACCCGGATAAAGTAATAAAACCCTCAGAGACACTTGAAAATTATTATAGAAAAAAGCTTAATTCTACTTATAATAAAATAGTGGATGGAAAAAGAATTGCAAAAAGAAATAAATTAGAGCATTTTAGGTATTCAAAAAGTTTTAAAAATTTTGAAACAATTTTGGAAAATTTATAAAATTCAAAGTATGAAAAATGGAAATAAATTTAGAAGATGGAAAATTTCTTGTGAAATATGCGAGAAAAACCGTAGAAAAGGCATTTGAAAATAAAGAAGTTGATGAAATTGAGGAATCTATTGATGAAGAAATTTTAAAAAAATTTTCGGAAAAATGCGGCGTCTTTGTAACGCTTGAAACATATCCTGAACATGAATTAAGAGGATGTATCGGATTTCCCGAACCGGTTTTTCCTTTAATGGA
>MTER01000158.1:5977-6195 GCA_002083985.1 Candidatus Altarchaeales archaeon A3 | reverse complement strand
AGAATGGATGTGAATATTGGTGCGATAAAAAGCATTCTTAAAGTACCCTGTTAATTCAGTAAAAATACATGTAATTTTTTATTCTAAAATTAGAGTTGTTGCAAATTAAAAATTTTAAAGGTGAAAATGAATATGCTCAATAAAGAGTGGATGTTATTCATGATTTTTTGACGGTTACGAGTGATTTGCCCCTTAATATTGAGCAAGTTCGTGAAAAT
>MTER01000158.1:0-5943 GCA_002083985.1 Candidatus Altarchaeales archaeon A3 | reverse complement strand
ATTGTTTTAAAATATTTGATACGCTTATAAATTACACTCACTCTTTGAACGAAGCGGAGTGAAATGAGAAATTTTCTTGTTTTGATGGATGTTCAAAAAACAGATGAAAGGTCGGTCTGATATGTATGGTTTTGTTGAAAACATAAGACATTATGCAGTTAAACTTTGTAGAAATTGAAATAAAATTTAAAATATGGATAAATACTCTCTTCTGATAAATTCTGCTTTACATCCTGAGAAATGTGATTTATTTGTTGAAGGAAATTTGGTAAATGTAATAACAAAGGAAATTTATAAGGCAAGGGTAGGAATAACAAATGGAAAGATTGTTTTTATGGAAAAAGATGAAAATATAAAATCAGATAAATTTTTACTGCCTTCTTTTATTGACTCACATGTTCATATTGAAAGTTCTATGCTCATTCCATCCGAATTTGCAAAACTAGCTGTTAAACACGGAACCTGTGCGGTTGTTGCAGACCCTCATGAAATTGCAAATGTTCTTGGTATGGAAGGAATTAAATTTATGATTCGGAATTCAAAAGATATTCCAATAGAAATTTACTTTAACATTCCGTCTTGTGTTCCAGCAGCAGAGGCCTTTGAAACATCTGAAAAAATAACCATTCATGACATCAAAGGACTAAAGAAATACAAACAAATTTTAGGATTAGCAGAAGTGATGAACTTTCCAGGAGTGATAAATTGCAACCCCGAAATTATTGAAAAATTAGAAATTTTTAATTCAAATAAGTTTGTAATTGACGGACACTGTCCTGATTTAAAAGGAAATTTATTAAATGCTTATGCTTTGTTCATCCATTCGGATCACGAATCAACAAATTATGAAGAGGCAATTGAAAAATTAAGAAAGGGAATGTATCTGATGCTCAGAGAGGGTTCTGCTGCAAAGAATATAAATATTTTAAAGGAAATTATCAGGAATAAGGTTTCAACCGCTCATTGTATGCTCGTATGTGATGACATCCATGCCGACGAATTAAATAAAGGACACATAAATTTACTGCTCAAGAAAGCAATTGAAATGGGAATGGATGAAATTGACGCAATACGACTGGCAACATTAAATCCTTCAAATTACTTTAATTTAAAAAATTTAGGTGCAATAGCAGTTGGAAGAGACGCAAACATAACCATTGTTGATAACTTAAAGGACTTTAATGTTGATACGGTGATATTTAAAGGCAAGGTTGTCGCCAGTAACGGAAAAGGAAATTTTCTCTCAAAAACCAGACGAATAAAAATTCCTGAAAAATTTATGCATACTGTAAAAATTAGAAAAATTTATCCTGATGACTTAAAAATTAAGACAAATAAGAAAGAAGGAAAAGAAAAAGTGAGGGTAATAAAAGCTATGGATGGGCAAATATGGACGAAAGAGGAAATAAATGAAGTTGAAGTAAATGAAGGTTTTTTAACGGAAAATTTAAGCAGAGATATATTGAAAATAGTGGTTGTTGACCGGCACAAAGGAGAAAATTTTGCAGTTGGATTTGTAAGGGGCTTTGGAATAAAGAACGGAGCAATTGCATCAAGTATATCACACGATGCCCACAATATTATTTGTGTCGGAAGCAGTGACGAATATATATTAAGAGCAATAAGTGAAATACAATGGCTTCAGGGAGGAATTGTGGTTGTAAGTGATAATAATCTACATTCATTGCCCCTGAAGATTGCCGGATTAATGTCAGACGATGCTGAAGATGTTATAGAAAAAATGAAAATTTTAAGTAAAAAAGCAAAGGCTCTCGGATGCAGATTAAGTGAGCCATTTATGACGCTTTCATTTCTTGCTTTGCCCGTAATTCCTGAATTAAAAATTACTGATAGGGGTTTGGTAAATGTCAGGGATTTTAAATTTGTGGATTTGATTGTAGAATAAATTTAATGAAATTATTAATAAAATTCTAATTCAAATTGTAATTTATATAGAAATTTAACACTATAAAAATTAATATAAAAATTTAAATATCAGATTAATACACAAAAATGTCGGTCGGAATTGTTGGTTATGGAGGTTATGTTCCAAGATTCAGGATAAAAGCCGAAGAAATAGCAAGGGTCTGGGGGGAAGATGGAAAAAGAATGTCAGCGGGCTTGAATGTTTATGAAAAGTCAGTTCCCGGAATGGATGAGGATGCGGCGACAATTGCAGTTGAAGCGGCAAGAAATGCAATTCAGCATGCTAATATCAATCCGCAGGAAATAGGTGCATTATATGTGGGTTCCGAATCACATCCATACTCAGTTAAGCCGACGGCAACCATCGTTGCGGAAGCGATAATGGCAACGCCAAATTTAATGGCAGCAGATCTTGAATTTGCATGTAAAGCTGGAACAGCGGGAATTCAGATGTGTATGGGACTTGTCAAAGCAGAAATGATGAAGTATGGAATGGCAATAGGTACGGATACTTCGCAGGGCAGGCCGGGTGATGCTCTGGAATATACAGCATCGGCAGGAGGAGCCGCTTATATAATAGGGAGAGAAAATTTAATTGCAGAAATTTTAGACACATATTCATTTACAACGGATACGCCTGATTTTTGGAGAAGGGAAGGTGCCGAATTTCCAAGTCATGGCGGAAGATTTACTGGGGCACCCGCATATTTCAGACATGTGTCATCGGCAGCAACTAAAATTATGGAAAGGAATAATTTAAAGCCGGATGATTTTACATACGCCGTCTTTCACCAGCCGAACGGAAAATTTCCGCTTGAAGTCGCAAAGAAATTAAATTTTAAGAAAGAGCAGGTTGAACTTGGATTGCTTACGCCTTACATCGGAAATACTTATTCGGGAGCAACACCTCTCGGACTGGCAAATGTTCTTGATTACGCATGCGAAGGCGATTTGATTCTGGCAACATCATTTGGCAGCGGAGCGGGAAGCGATGCATTTGTTATTAAGGTTACAAAAGATAATGAACGAAGACGAAATCCGAATTTATTAAAGAAGTATATAGACTATAAGGAATATATTGACTATGCAATTTATGCTAAATTTAAGGGAAAAATCAAAGGAATACATTTAAGAAAGGACTGAAGTTTTAGTCATACATCCAAATCGTAATCTAAATTGGACAATATGAAAAATTTTGTCTGGCACATTTCAATCAATCAACGCTTTAACTCTATCAACTACCTTTCCCAAATCAGAATAGAGTTGTTGCAAATTAAGAATATGCTCAATAAAGAGTGGAGGTTACTCGTTATTTTTTGACGGTTACGAGTGATTTACCACTTAATATTGAGCAAGTTCCAAATTAAGACTTACAAATTAACTTTATTGCTTGTTTAAATTACCTTGATGCTTATTTCAAATTTGTGATAAGTTAAGTTCGTTTCACTCTCATATTTCAAAAATTTCATTTTTGAAATCGCATATTTCAAAAATAAATTTTTGAAATCACTTCATTACTGTTCAGAGATTTCAAAATTTTTGAAATGACAGCAAAAATTTTTGAATTTTATCACCTCACTTCGTTCAGAGATTTAAAAATTTCTGAAATTTTTAAATCACCTCGCTGTTGATCGGAGATTTCAAAATTTACACAATTTTGAAATAGCAACTTCACGACATTAAAAATATGAGTCAAATTAATTTGCAACATGTCTAATAGATGAACTTTTCTTTTTTAAAAAAAGAGATGCACTCACCATCCTTCCTGTATTTCAAACAAGTTTAAAAAATCACTCAGAAAAGCGAAAAAAGTAAACATTAGAATAAATTTAAATTTACATTTGCCTTATTTACCAAATATTTACCATGAAAAACACCTCACAAATTATGCAAACCAAAGCAATGGATTTGAGCATTCGGTATGTTAATAAAATGCTCGGAATGAAATTTAGGACTGACGAGGTGCAAAATTTACTACTCAAAGCAGGAATGGAATCAAAAGTAATTGATACAAATCGTTTAAAGGTTTATATCTCCCCTTACAGAACAGATATATTTCATGCTATGGATATTGTTGAGGATATAGCGATTGCTTACGGTTATGAAAATTTTATTCCTGAAATTCCGAAGATTTTTACAATAGGTCAAAAGGATAAATTTCAGGTATTCTGCGACAAAATAAGAAACATAATGGTCGGTTTAAATTTTCAGGAAACAATGTCCTTAATCCTTACAAACAGGGAAAATTTATTTAAGCGAATGAACATCAACATTGAAGCGGAGAATGCTAGGGATGCACAGGATGTCGTTGAAACGGAGAACGCATTATCATCAGAACACAATGTCGTGAGGAATTATCTGCTGCCTTCATTAATTTTATTCCTTGAAAAAAACAAAACCAAAGGGTATCCCCAAAAAATTTTTGAGATTGGTTATACTATTGAAAAAACAAATGGAAAATTTCAGGAGGTAGTTAAAATCAGCGGAGTAATTGCAGGCACAAAGACAAATTTTTCCGAAATAAAGGCGGTTGTTGAGGGTATTTTGTTTGGCATTACAGACAGCGAAAATGTTAAAGTTTCAGAATTTAACAAGGGATTTTTTATAGACGGAAGGGCTGCAAAAATTTTAATCGGGGCAAAAGAAACAGATACGGAGGCAGGATTTTTCGGGGAAATTTCGCCCGTAGTTATAGAAAATTTCGGAATTGAAGTTCCTGTTACTGCGTTTGAAATAAATTTAACTGATGTGTATAGTAACATTTAATAGCAGGCATTAAAAAATAAAGATGAAAAAAACAGGAACAAAAACAAATATAGAAATAAAACAGATACAGGAACAGGATTATAGAAAATCATTGTCTTATATTATAAAGAAGGTTGAAGACAGCAAACACAGGGCAATTACAACCGTAAATAAATTATTGATTGATCTTTATTGGTTTATTGGTGAGACGATTGTTGATCTTCAGGAGAAAAACAAGTGGGGAGAAGGAGTTGTTGAAAAACTATCAGTAGATTTAAGAATGAAGTATCCTGATATGAATGGATTTTCTGTGCGTAATTTATGGAATATGAAAAGATTTTATACTGTCTATGGCCAGCATGAAAAACTGCAGGCACTGCCTGCAGAAATCAGTTGGACAAATAATGTAGTTATTTTGGAGAAGACAAAAACAATGGGGGAAAAAGAGTTTTACCTGAAAATGTGTTTAAAAGAACGGTGGTCTTCTCGTGACTTGATTCGTCAAATTGACTCCGCTTATTTTGAAAGATTTATGCTGTCCAAAAATACGGATAAACTGATAAAAATAGAGGTGGATAAAATAGATGTTCCTTTAGAGGACATCCATCGTCACCTTAAAGATGATTATATGTTAGAATTTCTGGATCTCTCAAAAACATTTTCTGAAAAAGAACTGCGAAAAGGTATTCTTAACAACTTGAGGACTTTTTTTCTGGAATTTGGCAAAAACTTAACTTTTGTCGGTGAAGAATATCCATTAATAGTTGACGATGAGATATTCAAAATTGATTTACTGTTTTTTCATAGAGAACTCAGATGTCTTGTTGCAGTTGAACTTAAAATAGGTGAATTTAAACCTGAATATGTTGGAAAAATGCAATTTTACCTTGCAGCACTTGACGAGCAAATAAAAATTCCCTCTGAAAAATTATCAATTGGTTTGATTCTCTGCCGTTCAAAAAAAGAAAATGTTGTTCGCTTAACATTAAGTAAAACTCATGAGCCAATAAAAATTTCTGTCTATCAGACAAAACTTCCCGATAAAAAGATTATCCAAAAGCAATTAGAAAGAATTAAACTTCCTGAAAAATTGCATGAGGAATAAAATTTTTAAATAAAATTTGAAGGTAACTATTCAGCCACCTCAAAATCACCTCGCTTACACTCACAATAGTTAGTATATTTTAAAAGATTAAAAATTTATAATTTTTAGTATTTAAAAATCTTGTAGATTTTAAAAGATTAAAAATTTATAATTTTTAGTATTTAAAA